>JAUXMA010000232.1 GCA_030623425.1 Rhodospirillaceae bacterium | reverse complement strand
TGGTCGCGAAACCAAGCCGCGGAAAGCTGGAAATACACCGAACCGACGCCAATTCAAGACGCCAGGGCAAAAACGGTCTTCGTTCAGGAGGAGTTTTGCAAGCGGCTCCCCGAAAAAAGAAATAAACTAGGTATTTCCCTTAAAATACTTGGGGGTTTCCCTATGAAGGCTCTTGACATTTCCATAACCGGAAGGTTCATATATGAATATCCATATCAATATTGTGGGAATTTGGGCGCGAAACGGGGCGCGAAACGAAACGCTTAAGATTCTATATGAATCGCAGTTGCCGCGTACGTATCGCGCGGCGATTTTAAGAGCGGTGGCGAGGCCAAACCCATGGATATGCGCGGCGAGTAGTTTTAACCAAGCGAGTAGTTTTAACCAAAAGGAGGGGAGATTAGAGATGAAAAACACCGAAAGTGGCGGTCCAAGCCGTCGTGATTTCCTGGTGGGCACGGCGGCGGCAGTCGGCGCCATGGCCATGGTCAGCAATGCCGAGTTCGCCTATGCGGCCAAAAATTTGCAACGCGTAACCCAGAAGCTGGTTGACCCGCCGGCCGTCCCCAAGCACAGGCAGGCGGCCAGCGGCCCGCCGCGGATCGTCGAGGTGACCCTGACCGCCGAGGAAAAGGAAATCGTCATCGACGGCGACGGCACCAAGATGTGGGCCATGACCTTTAACGGCACCGTGCCGGGGCCGATGATCGTCGTCCACCAGGACGACTATGTCGAGTTGACCCTGGTCAACCCGAAAAGCAACACCTTGGCGCACAATATCGACTTGCACGCCGCGACGGGGGAGCTGGGCGGTGCTGGGCTGAGCCTTGTCGACCCGGGACAGCAGGCCACGTTCCGCTTCAAGGCGACCAAGCCCGGCGTTTTCTGCTACCACTGTGCGCCGGGTGGCGCGATGATCCCCGTACATGTGGTCTCGGGCATGAACGGGTCGATCATGGTCCTGCCCCGCAACGGCCTCAGCGACGCCATGGGCAAAAGGGCGCGCTATGACAAGGCCTGGTACATCGGCGAGCAGGACTATTACGTGCCCAGGGACAAGGACGGGAATTTCAAGACTTACAAAAATGCGGAAGAATCAGTGCCCGACAAGCTTGAGGTCATGAAAACACTCACCCCCAGCCACGTTGTCCTGGGCCATGCCGCCTTCGCCTATACCGGCAAAAACCAGCTGACGGCGAAGGTCGGGGAAACGGTCCTCATCGTTCATTCCCAGGCCAACAATCCCACCCAACCGCACCTGATCGGCGGCCACGGCGATCTAGTCTGGCAAACCGGTTCCTTCGGCGACAAACCGGAGACCAACCTCGAGACCTATTGGGTGCCGGGGGGCAGCGCCGGTGCGATGATGTATACCTTTCTCCAGCCGGGGTTGTACGTCTACCTCAACCACAACCTGATCAAGGCGGTATTGCTGGGCGCCGCCGCCCATATCAAGGTCGAGGGAAAATGGAATGACGACTTGATGACCCAAGTCAGCAAACCGGGGCCGATCGGCAAGTAAGAGCCACGGTTTTTACGTTGAACCCTGGACGCTGAAGACGGTTTTGTTTCTTCCTGGTTCTTTTGCCTCGTAGAGCAATTTGTCGGCGGCGACCGGACCCGCAAGCTCAAGGCGGTCATCAAGGACAAGCGCCTGATCACGCCGACCGGCAAGTTCAGCGTTTACAATACGAAGCACAAAGTCTACTAGCGACTCTTCCGACCGGCGGACCCGGACGAATATCCAGGTCCGCCGGTTCTCTTCAAGGAGTTGCGAATGCCGAACCGAGGGAAAGTCTATCTGGTCGGGGCGGGGCCCGGAGACCCGGAACTTCTGACCTTGAAGGCCCGGCGGGCACTCGACGAGGCGGACGTGATCGTCTACGACCGACTGGTTTCGAAAGAGATCATGGACCTGATTCCGCCGGGAACGCCCAGGATCAACGTCGGCAAACAACCGCGGTCCCACCACGTTCCCCAAGGCGAGATCAACGAGCTGCTGGTCCGCCTCGCCCGCTTGGGCCGCCGTGTCGTACGCCTGAAGGGCGGGGACCCGTATCTGTTCGGCCGCGGCAGCGAGGAAGCGGCCTACCTCCGCCGTCACGGCATCGTCGTCGCGGCCGTTCCCGGGGTCACGTCGGCCTCCGCCTGCGCCGCCGCCCTCGGCGTTCCGCTCACCCACCGCGGCTACGCCAACGGTGTGCGCTTCATTACCGGGCACTGCTGCGCCGCCAACGAGCTCGACGACGACCCTCGTCCTCTACATGGGCCTCGCCAACATCTCCCAGGTATCGATCAAGCTGGTCGCCAACGGACTCTCGCCGACGACCCCGGTGGCGGCGATTTGCGACGGCACCCGGCCTGAACAACGCCATGTCATCTCCACCTTGGGCGAGATCGCCGGCGCTGTCGCCGAGGCGGCCTTCCGAGGCCTCCGGACGTCGTCGCGCGCCGCTTGTGATACTCCAGCATCACGGCGCGGCCCGCTCCTAGCCGGAGACCTCGGAAGGCCGTCACAATGGGTCAATAATAAGGGCCGTTGGTATCAAAACCCGATCCGCCATCCGACCCGAAAAAGACAGCGCCGGGGCGGCGACATTACCCCTTGATGCGTTGGATTTTGGCTCCACAGGCCGACAGTTTCTCCTCCAGCCGTTCGTAACCCCGGTCCAGGTGATAGACCCGATTGATCACCGTCTCGCCTTTCGCCGCCAATCCCGCCAGGACCAGCGAAACCGACGCCCTCAAGTCGGTGGCCATCACTTGCGCGCCGGCAAGTCCGGGTACCCCCCGAACGATGGCCGAGGCGCCATGGACGTTGATGTTGGCGCCCATGCGGCAGAGTTCGGGGACATGCATGAAACGGTTCTCGAAAATGCTTTCGGTGATCATCGAGGCGCCCTTGGCGACGGCCGCCAGGGACATGATTTGGGCCTGCATGTCGGTGGGAAAGCCGGGAAAGGGCTCGGTCATCACGTCGATGCCTTTCAGAGTTCCCTGGCGGCGCGCCACGCTGAGGCCGCGGGGGGTTTCGCTGATCTCGACACCCGCTTCCGTCAGCGTCTCGGCGACGGTGCCGATCAATTCCAGCCGGGCGCCCCGCAGTTCCAGTTGGCCACCGGTGATCGCCGCCGCCGCCGCGTAAGTCCCCGTCTCGATGCGGTCGGGAATCACCGCGTAGTCGGCGCCGTGCAGGCCTTCAACGCCCTGTATGCGGAGTGTGTCGGTGCCGATGCCTTCGATGCTGGCTCCCATGGCGTTGAGACAGCGCGCCAAGTCCGACACTTCCGGCTCGCGGGCGGCATTGGCGAGCACGGTTTCCCCTTTGGCCAGCACCGCCGCCATCAACAGGTTTTCGGTGCCGCCGACGCTGACCATGGGAAAGACGATATGGGCCCCCTTCAGGCCGCCGGGCGCCGCCGTTTCGACATAGCCCTCGCTGAGCTTGATGTCGGCGCCCAGTTGCGCCAGAGCCTTCAGGTGCAAGTCGATGGGCCGGGTGCCGATGGCGCAGCCGCCCGGCAGCGACACCCGAGCCCGGCGCGAGCGCGCCAACAACGGTCCCAGGACCAGCACCGAGGCGCGCATCCGGCGCACCAAGTCGTAAGGCGCCGTGGTATGGGTCACGGTCTTGGCGGTGAGCGCGAAAGTGC
>JAUXMA010000147.1 GCA_030623425.1 Rhodospirillaceae bacterium | reverse complement strand
CTCGCCCGCGCCGGCGAGATCAAGCAGCCGAAACGCCGCCGGAACCTCACCGAACAGGCCGACGTTGCCCGCCTGTCGCGGACCCTGGTGACGCTCAAGGACGACGTGCCGGTGGAGGTGCCGCTGGCCGATTTCGCCGTCAAGGAGCCCGATCGGGAGGCGCTTTTGAAATTCCTCGATGCACAGGGCTTCAAATCCTTGATCGGCAGGGTGAAAAGCCGTTTCGGCCGGGAAGGACGGGCGGCGGCCGAATCCGTTGCCGCCGCCGCCGAATACGAACTGGTCCGGGAGGCGGCGGCGCTACGCCGCTGGATCGCCGCCGCCAGCGAGGCCGGCGTCGTCGCCGTCGATACCGAAACCACTTCCCTTAACGCCGTGGAGGCCAAACTGGTCGGCGTTTCGCTTGCCGTCGGCGCCGCCGGACGGGCCTGCTACATTCCGCTCGCCCACAGGACGCCGGCGGCGCAGGGCAGCCTCGACCTGGGTGACGACTTGGGCGGTGGTGGCGGCGGCGGCGGGGAGGGGGCGCCACGGCAGATTGATTTCAGCGGCGCCATGGCGCTTCTTAAACCATTGCTTGAGGACGCCGCCGTGCTCAAGGTCGGACACAATATCAAATACGACATGCAAGTCCTCGCCCAACACGGTGTTTCCATCACCCCGGTCGACGACACCATGGTCCTTTCTTACGTCCTCGAAGGAGGGCTTCACGGGCACGGTCTCGATGAACTGGCGGAACGCCATCTCGGCCACGCCACCATCAAGTACAAGGACGTGGTCGGCAGCGGCAAGACGCAGGTCACTTTCGATCTGGTTGCCATCGACAAAGCCCTCGATTATGCCGCCGAGGACGCCGACCTCACCGGCATTTTGCACCGGCGACTGAAACCCCGCCTGGCGGCCGAACGCATGGCCACCGTTTACGAGACCATCGAACGCCCGTTAATCCCGGTGCTGGTGGAAATGGAGCGTCGCGGGATCAAGGTCGACGCCGCCGAACTGAAACGCCTGAGCGACGATTTCTCAACCCGCCTGGCCGGGCTGGAACAGGAGATTCACCGGCTGGCGGGCCGCCAGTTCAACGTCGGCTCGCCGAAGCAGCTGGGCTTAGTGCTGTTCGACGAAATGGGCTTCGCGGGCGGAAAAAAGGGCAAGACCGGAGCCTATGCCACCGGCGCCGATGTGTTGGAAATACTGGCCGCCGAAGGCCACGACCTGCCGGCGCGGGTGCTCGATTGGCGGCAGCTGGCGAAACTGAAAAACACTTATACCGACGCCTTGATCGGCCAGATCAACGAAGCGAGCCAACGGGTTCATACATCTTATTCCATGGCGGCGACATCGACCGGGCGGCTGGCTTCGTCGAATCCCAATCTTCAGAATATTCCCGTCCGTACCGAGGAGGGGCGCAAGATTCGCCGCACCTTCATTGCCGAGAAGGGCTGTAAACTGCTGTCGGCGGATTATTCGCAGATCGAACTCAGGTTGCTCGCCCACGTCGCCGACATCACGACGATGAAACAAGCCTTCCGTGACGGCCAGGACATCCATGCCCTGACCGCAAGCCAGGTTTTCGGCTTTCCCGTCGAGGGCATGGATCCGGCCCTCCGGCGCCGCGCCAAGGCGATAAATTTCGGCATCATTTACGGCATCTCGGCCTTCGGCTTGGGGCGGCAGCTGGGCATCTCAAACAGCCAAGCGGGACGCTATATCGAAGCCTATTTCGAACGCTATCCGGGCATTCGCGGCTACATGGACCGGACCAAGGAGGAAGCCAAACGCAATGGTTTCGTGACCACGCTTTTCGGCCGCAAGTGCCATGTCCGGGGACTCAACGACAAGAATGCGGCGAGGCGCAACCTCGCCGAACGCGCCGCCATCAACGCACCCATACAAGGAGGCGCCGCCGACATCATCAAACGCGCCATGATCCGCCTTCCCGGCGTCCTTGACAAAGCCGGGCTGGCGGCGAAAATGCTTCTTCAGGTTCACGACGAACTGATTTTCGAGGTGCCGGAGGCGGAAGCGGAAGAGACGGCGGCGTTGGTCCAAAAGATTATGCAGCGAGCCGCGTTCCTTGATGTTCCACTGGTGGTCGATACCGGTCTCGGCTACAATTGGGCGCAAGCACACTAGTGGCCTGTATCACCTAAATTGCACCCCTACGACGGCTTTCCGAGTTCATCCGAAGATATCCCATGCCTTTGCTTCGGGTTGCTGGAGCAAGGTGAAACAGGCATCATGGCGAAGCCTACCGCCGCGCCAGTTGGCAAGGGGATTGGGGGATATCCGGATGAGCCGGTTTTTGTGTCTCGCCGTTGTCGTTTTCGCCATGACTTTAACGGTTGCCGCGGCGCAAGTGGCGGCGCCGGAAAAGCCGAGCGTTTTCGATGCCATGGCCAAGGAACTGCTGGCCAGACTGGAACCGCCACGGCCGAAGAAGCCGGGTGTCGTCGCTAAGCTGATCGACAAATACAAGAAATGGAAGGGCATTGGCGGACCGCCCCGCGTCGCCGTCTGGCCCTTCGACCGGGAGCCGGTCCCCATCCCTAAACTTCTGGCCCGCTCCTGGAACGAGGCGCTCCTGGACGCCCTCGTCAAGGGCGGTTCGGGATCTCTCCGGTTCATGACCCGCACCGACTTCACGACCCTGATCAAGGAGGTCGAGGGCATGGACCTTTTCGGCAAGATCAACAACCCGGTCGCCGCCGTCGTCGGCAAGGCCAAGGTGGATGTCCTCATCATCGGCAAGATGCTGGCCGCCGATGGCGGGGTCAATCTTTCCTACCGGGCGGTGGACATGGGCGGCGAGATCCTCGCCACCAGCGGCGCGCATTTCATGGCCTTGGATTTCGCCGCCATCGGCGCCGCCGAGGACAGCCTCACCATCGATGCCGCCATCGACGCCGCGACGGCCCATTTCGCCGCTCTCGGCCCCAAGCTGAAACGGCTGCGGGTGCATGGGCTGCTGTTCGCCGAAAGCGGTGTGCAAACGTCCTTCGGCCGTTATTTCGTCGAGCGCTTCGCCGATGCCCTGCAGATGAAAATGGACAACGTATTGAGCGGCTCCAGCTTGCAAGTGATCGACGCCGCCATTACCCCGGCGCAGGTGAAAAAATTGCGTGGAATGAACGTCACGGCAAAGGGGGTCGACAGCATGCTCGCCGGCGACCAGGTGGGGGACTATCTGCTGACCGGGAGCTACTGGGATCTCGGCCGGCATGTGCAGCTTCGCCTCGCCATTCGCAACGGCAAAGGGCAAGGACTGGCCTGGAACCGCCGCATTCACAAGACCTCGATTCCCCCCGGCCTGATCCTGGTGCCGGAGACGTCCGGGAAGTCGGCGGCGGCCGGGGACAACCACGGTTATGGCCCGATCGGTCTCGAACTGACGAGCAACAAGGGCCACAACCCGGTTTTCCGCCTTGGCGAGAAAATGGTCCTCTTCATCTATGCATCCGAGGATGTGTTTTTGCATTGCTTTTACAAGCAGGCGAACGGCAAGACGATGAAGATATTTCCCAACCGCTATTTGAAAAACAACCGCATAGCCGGGCGCGCCCAGTTTCACATTCCGAGCCCCGAGATGCCTTTTGATTTCACCGTCTCGCCGCCCGCCGGGGAGGAGCGGCTCAGGTGTTTCGCGCTTGATCGCGACGTCACCGCTTCCCTGCCGCCGGAGGTCGCCGCCAACGACCAGGCACTCATTCCCGCCGCCATCGCCGATCGATTGACGCGTATCTATCGCGATATCGCCGACACCAGGATGTCCGAGGTCGTCATGGCCGTGACGGCCATGGATAAGGGGCCATGACCATCTCCGGCAGATGTGGAAGCGAGCGGCGCCGGCGCAAGGGATTTCGTTTCTCCGTCCTGATCGCTTGTTCCGCCTGCCTTGCCTTATTCGCCGGACCAGCGCTTGTCCAAGACGACGACTGCGCCAGGGCCGATGAGCTGCTTGAGCGGCCGCGGGCCTCGAGCGGCGGCGCCGAAAGCCTGTTGCGGGAGGCCGTTCGCCTGTGCCCGCGCCATGCCATGGCGCTGAACGATCTTGCCGTGATGAGGGAAAACCAGGGCCGTCTCGCCGAGGCCGAAGCCCTTTACAGGCGCGCCGTGGCGGCGGATCCAGAAAGCGCCGCCCCCTACGCCGGGCTCGGCGACGTGCTGATGGCGAAAGGCGATTTCAAGAGGGCGGCCGAGGCCTACCGCGGCTTCCTGGAAAGGCTGCAAGCGGTGAAGCGGCGGGGGGATCCGTTGCGCCTGGCAAGGTATGAAGACCAATACAGGGAACGATGGCAAAAAGCCCGTATGGCGGCGGCGGCATCGTTGGTGACGGCCAAGCAGATCACGCGTTCACTGAGCCAACCCCGCACCCGGGGGCTGACGGTGGAAGGCCGGACCCCGCGCTCTATTGATATTCCCATTCTATTCGATACCGATTCGGATCGCATTCGGACACAGGCATGGCCGCAAATCGAGCAGATCGCCGGGGCGTTGCGAACGCCGGTCCTGCAAAAAATGCGGATCTTGATCGAGGGGCACACCGACAGCACCGGCGGCGAGGCCTACAATCAGCACCTCTCGGAACGGCGCGCGGCAAGCGTCAAGCGTGCTCTCACCGAACGTTTCGGCATCCAACCCCAGCGGCTGCAAACGATGGGTTTTGGCGAATCGCTGCCCATCGCCTCGAACGAAAGCGAATCCGGGCGCTTCCGCAACCGCCGGGTAACCTTCGTCAACCAGGGCCGGATGTGACATTGCCCGCCGACCAATCTTGAAATGCTTTAAAGCCGACGGTTTTTTTATTGATTGACCCGGTTGAAATACAGGGCGTCGGCGCGGTCGGCGCTCTGTCCCAACTGGCTTCCCGCGTAGGCGCCGATAAGGGTCCCGATGGCGACGCCGACAAGCTTGCCGTCGCCTTTGCCCACCTGCGCGCCGGCGACACCGCCGGCGGCGGCGCCAACCATTCCGCCCATGGTTTCCTTCGGGCCCATGCCGTTGGACACGCAGCCGCCGAGAATCAACACCGCAATTACGGGGAATACCGCCATCTTCATGACCTACCTCTTCGAATGTTCCGAAGACCGGCACAATGCCGTGTCTCTCGCAAGTTGCTATGAAAGGAACGGGACGTTTTCCCGGTTAGAGCGCATCTAAGATTGAATGGAATCATTTAATCTTAGATGCGCTCTGATTGTGGCGAGAGCCGCAATCCGCCGCGACAGCGGGGGTTAAGCCTGCGTGGCGTTTGAACGCGGATTGATCGCATGCGTGCGATCAATCCTGAAATGCTTTAGCGGATGAAACCGGCCAGGCGCTCCCTGATCTGGGCG
>JAUXMA010000133.1 GCA_030623425.1 Rhodospirillaceae bacterium | reverse complement strand
GAGGCCCGATTCGTAGGGTGGGTCGAGGAACACCAATGCACAGGGAGTCTTGGCGGCCAGCGGCGGCGGCGGCAGGCGGACGGCGTCGAGCTTGAGCAGGGTCACGCTCCGCCCTTCCCCAAGCCCGCCGGCGTTACCGCGGACGCACTTGATCGCCACCGGGTCGTTGTCGATGAAGGTGGCGTGGCGGGCCCCCCTGGACAGGGCTTCCAAACCCAATGCGCCGGTGCCGGCGAAGACGTCGGCGACCGTGGCGGCGCCGAGATCGGGCCCAAGAATTGTATGTTCGAGGATGTTGAAAACGGCTTCGCGGGCGCGGTCCGATGTCGGGCGGAGATCGCCCCCCGCCGGTACCCGCAACCTCCGGCCCCGGTGCCTGCCGCCGACGATTCTCACCGGACGAGACCCTTATCAAACAATTTTTATGGCCTCAAGACCAAGCTGTTCCCGCAGGACCTTGGCCGGCACCCTGGCCAACTGGCCGCGGCCGAGCCTGCCCAACTGGAACGGCCCGTAGGCGATGCGAATGAGGCGGTTCACCTGGAGGCCTAAGTATTCCATCACCTTGCGGACCTCCCGGTTGCGGCCTTCCTTCAAGGAAACGGTCAGCCAGGCGTTGCTTCCCTGAATGCGGTCGAGCTTGGCGTCGATGGGGCCGTAATCGCCGCCGCCGGTGGTGACGCCGTCTTTCAGCGCCGCCAGTCTCGCTTCCTCGACGCCGCCGAACACGCGCACCCGGTAACGCCGGGTCCAACCGGTTTTCGGCAGTTCGAGAGTGCGGGCAAGTTCGCCGTCGTTGGTGAGAAGCAGCAGACCTTCCGAGTTCAGGTCAAGGCGGCCGACGGAGATCACCCGCCCCAAGGATTTGGGCAGGCGCTCGAAGACCGTCGGCCGGCCTTTGGGGTCGCGGTGGCTGGTGATCAGTCCGGCCGGCTTGTGGTAGCGCCAGAGCCGCGTTTCGCCGGCGGCGATCAAGGCCTTGCCGTCGACTTCGATGCGGCTCTCCGGGGTCACCGTGACGGCGGCGGATGTCAGGGTTCGCCCCTCCACCTTGACGCGGCCGGCCTCGATCCACCTTTCGGCCTGGCGCCGGGAGCACAGGCCGGCCCGGGCCAGGACCTTGGCGATGCGCTCGCCTTTCATTTCGTTCAATCGCGGTGTTTTCATGACGGCGGAAAAACTGCCGCGCCGTTTGGTGTTCTTTTCTCTTGCCGGTATTCGCGGGCGGCCTCGACGAAGGCGGCGAAAATGCGCACATCGCCGTCGCCGATGGCGAATTCCGGGTGCCACTGGACGCCGAGGCAGAAGCGTTTGCAAGGAGCCTCGATGCCCTCGATCACCCCATCGGCGGCGACGGCGTTGACGACGACGCCCGCCGGCGCCTCCATGGCCGCCTGGTGGTGGGCGCTGTTCACCGCCATCCTGGTGACGCCGACGATGTCATGGAGCAAAGTGCCTTCGGCGATGGTCACGTCGTGGCCCGCTTCGTCGCGGGGATTGGGCTGCTCGTGGGCGAGGGCGCCCTTGATCTCGTCGGGGATGTGTTGGATCAGCGTCCCGCCGAGAGCCACGTGCAGCAGCTGCTGGCCGCCGCAGATGCCCAACACCGGGGCGTCGCGTTCGAGCGCCGCTTTGCCGATGGCCATCTCGAAATCCGTCCGCTCGTCCTTGGTCTTGACCTTGCGGTGACGCAACGCGGCGCCGAAAAGGGATGGATCGATATCGAAATCGCCGCCGGTGATGACGAGGCCGTCGATCAGGCCGAGATAGGTTTCGGCCAGACTGGATGCATGCGGCAAGGCCACCGGCAGGCCGCCGGCGCGGATGACCGCCGTCGCGTAGTTGGCGCGCAAGGAATACCAGGGAAACCTGGAATAATCCCCCGATTGCTCGCAATCCATGGTGATGCCGATAACGGGTGTCGTCATGAAAGGGCACTCTAGCGCAAATCCAGTTTGATTAGAATCGCCAAAGGCTTCCCATCAACCTGGAGAGTTTGCTCTAACTTATTGAAGTAGAGCGGATTCTGAGTGATTGATCGATCCCACGAGGTGGGTTCGATCAATCACGATACGCTCTATGACGGGCGCGGTTGGCGGGCAACGGCCGGTGGCGCCTTGACGGTTCGGTGGCGCCGCCCCAATCTGCCGTCATGAACGGACCCTCCCATATGCACCGCGCCCTCGGGGAAGCCGAAAAGGCGGCGGAAAGGGACGAGGTGCCCGTCGGCGCGGTGCTGGTGGAGGCGGCCACCGGCCAGGTTATCGCCGCCGCCGGCAATCGCACCGAAAATGCCAACGATCCCACCGCCCACGCCGAGATGCTGGTTATCCGCGCGGCGGCCGAGCGCCGGCGTTCGCCCCGCCTCGACGGCTGCGACCTTTACGTCACGCTCGAGCCCTGCGCCATGTGCGCCGCCGCCATATCATTGGCCCGCGTCAGGCGGCTCTACTTCGGCGCCTACGATCCGAAGGGCGGCGGCGTCGAGCACGGGGCGCGGGTGTTCGAACAGGCCACGTGCAACCACAAGCCGGAGGTTTACGGCGGCATCGAGGAAACGCAATCGGCGGAGCTGCTTAAACGCTTCTTCGGGGAGAGAAGGTAAAAGGAAAGAGCCATTAAAGCATTTCAGGATTGATCGCACTCTAAGCGATCAATCCGCGTTCAAACGCCACGCAGGCTTACGCCCGCTGTCGCGGCGGATTGCGGCTCTCGCCACAATCAGAGCGCATCTAAGATTAAATGATTCCATTCAATCCCGATGCGCTCTAGCGCTTGATGGCCCGCCAACCGATGTCGCGGCGGCAGAATCCCTGCGGCCAGTCGATCAAATCAACCGCCTTGTAGGCTAGTTCCTGGGCCTTGGCGATGGTCTCGCCGCGGGCGGCGACGCCCAAAACCCGGCCGCCGTCGGCGAGGATCTTCTTGCCGGCGGCCTTGGTGCCGGCGTGGTAGACGACGACGCCGTCAAGGGCCTCGGCTTTGTCGAGTCCGCGGATTTCCGATCCCTTCGCGTAATAGCCCGGGTAGCCTTCGGCGGCCATGACGACGACGAGGCTGGCCTGGTCGCGCCATTCCAGTTTCACCTCATGAAGCCGTCCTTCGGCGCAGGCGAAAAGCGCCTCCAGCAGGTCCGATTTGAGGCGCATCACCATCGGCTGGCATTCGGGATCGCCGAAGCGGACATTGAACTCCAGCACTTTCGGGCCGTTGACGGTGATCATCAGGCCGACGTAAAGGACGCCCCTGTAAGGCCGGCCCTCGGCGGCCATGCCCTTGATGGTGGGGGTGATGACGCGGTCCATGATGGTTTTGGCCATTGGCTCGGAGATCACGGTGGCCGGCGAATAGGCCCCCATGCCGCCGGTATTGGGGCCCTCGCCGCCGTCGTAGGCCGCCTTGTGGTCCTGAGCCGAGACCAGGGGCAAGGCGCGGGTGCCGTCGACCAGGGCGAAGAAACTAGCTTCCTCGCCTTCCAGGAACTCCTCGATCACCACTTTACCGCCGGCGTCGCCGAAAGCGCGCTCGGTCATGATGTGGTCGATGGCGGCGTAGGCTTCGTTCTTGTTGCGGCAGATGATGACGCCCTTGCCGGCGGCCAGACCGTCGGCCTTGACGACGATGGGGGCGCGATGGCGCAGAATGTATTCCTTGGCGGCGTCCGGTTCGTCGAAAGTCTCGTAGTCGGCGGTGGAAATATCGTATTTGGCGCAAAGATCCTTCATGAATCCTTTCGACCCCTCCAATTCCGCGGCCTTGGCCGAAGGGCCGAAAGCCGGGATACCGGCGGCCTCGAGGCGATCGGCAAGTCCCGCCACCAGGGGCGCCTCGGGGCCGACGACGACGAATTCGATGCCGTTGCCGGTGGCGAAATCGACCAAGCCGCCGATGTCGTCCGGGCCGATTTCGACGCATTCGGCAAGCCGGCTGATGCCGGCGTTGCCCGGCGCGCAATACAGTTCGCCGCAGTGGGGCGATTGGGCGATGGCCCAGCAAAGCGCGTGTTCGCGGCCGCCCGATCCAATCACCAAAATCTTCATGAGGCCGTCCTCCCGACGATATCCCGCGTCCCGTTGAAGCCGGCACTCGCAAGGCAAGGCACGGCAACGGGACGGACGTTTGTTTTGCGGCGCCGTTTAGTATCATACATACTGGCGGCAATGACTGAAAACCCTTCCACTCATAAGGGCATCCATAATCTTCCCATCTTGACCGTCGGCGAGATCTCGCTGGCGCTGAAAAGCACGGTCGAGGAGTCCTTTGCCCGGGTCCGCGTCAAAGGAGAGATTTCCGGCTTCAAGCGGGCGGCGTCGGGGCATCTCTATTTCTCGCTCAAGGACGCCGACGCGGTGCTCGACGGCGTCTGTTGGCGCGGCACCGCCGGCCGCCTCGGACTGAATCCCGAGGACGGCATGGAGGTCGTGGCGACGGGGCGCCTGACCACCTATCCCGGCCGCTCCAAATACCAGATCGTCGTCGAGGGCATGGAACTGGCCGGCGAAGGGGCGCTCTTGAAATTGCTGGAGGAACGCAAGCGCAAGTTGGCTCAAGAAGGACTGTTCAACGAGGAACGGAAACAACCTCTGCCCTTTTTGCCGGACGTCATCGGCGTCATCACGTCGCCAACCGGGGCGGTGATCCGCGACATCCTGCACCGCCTTAACGACCGCTTTCCGCGCCGGGTGCTGTTGTGGCCGGTGCTGGTGCAGGGCGAGGGCGCGGCCGGCGAGATCGCGCTTGCCGTCGAAGGGTTCAACCGGTTGCCGGCCGTTGGGCCGGTGCCGAGACCGGACCTCCTGATCGTCGCCAGGGGTGGCGGCAGCATGGAGGACCTGTGGCCCTTCAACGATGAAGCGGTGGTGCGCGCGGCGGCCGCCAGCGCCATTCCTCTCATTTCGGCGGTGGGCCACGAAACCGACACCACCTTGATCGATTTCGCCGCCGATCGCCGCGCCCCGACGGCGAGCGCGGCGGCCGAGATGGCGGTGCCGGTGAGGATCGAACTCCTGGCCCAGGTCTTGGATGACGGCGCCCGCCTGGTCGCCGCCTTCAACCGTTTTCTCAACGAGCAACGGCTTCGCCTCGAAAGCCTGTCGCGCGGTTTGCCCAACCTCGGGCGGATGGCGGAAGAAGCCGCGCAACGCCTGGACGACTGGGCCGAGCGCTTAGGCAACAGCCTCAAGGTGGGCTTTGAGCACCGCCGCGCCCGCATCCAGGAACTGGCGGCCAGGATTCCCAGCCCGGTGCACAAAATCACCCATGCCAGGAGCCGGATCGATGGCGAAGCCAGAGCCTTGCAGGCAGCCTTCGAGGGCGGCCTGCGCGACCGCCGGGCGCGTTTTGAACAGGCCCAGGCGCTGCTCGAAAGTTTTTCCCACCAGCGGGTTTTGGAAAGGGGGTTCACCCTTGTTCGCGATCGAGCCGGCCGGGCGATCCGTTCGGTAAGAAGCCTGACGGCGGGGATGGGACTCTCGGTCCTTTTCCACGACGGCGAGGCCGGGGTGACGGTGACTCAAGACGAGAGGGGTCCCCGGGGGGAACGGCACTCGAAACACGACCGCCAAAAACCGGTCCGGAAACGTTCGCGCAAGTCGGACGGTCGCCAAGGGAAGCTGTGGTGATG
>JAUXMA010000048.1 GCA_030623425.1 Rhodospirillaceae bacterium | reverse complement strand
GGGGAAGCAATTTTTCCGCCTTCCCCTTAGAAGCGAGTCGCTTCCCCTTGGAAGCGATACGCTTCTCCCGGGCATTGTTTTTTCCCATCCGTGTTGCTCTCCGCCGCGCCTGTTGTCCACCCGGCGCCGGTGTATTGCAGCTGCTTCTTCAGAAAAAACAAGGTCCGCCGCCATGCCAGTTTGGCGTCTTCGGCGTCATAACGGGCCTGGGTCGGGTTGGCGAAGGCATGGCCGGCTTCGTACCAATATGACCTGTAGGTCTTGCCGGTGCTTTTTTTATGGCCTTTCAGCCATTTGACCCAGGACAAGACGGTGTCGCCGGCCGCGATGAACGGCAGGGTCGCGGTGCGGATGTCGTAAGTGAACCCCTGGATACCGGTCTTGATGGGGTCGGCGCGCGATATGGCGGCGACAAGGTAGTTGGCCGTTGTCGGCGGGCCCATGCCAAGGATCAGGCAGAGCACCGCGGTCAGGCCCAGGAGTATATACACGTTGCCGCCCGACAGCGCCTCGACGACGCCGACCAGGGCGTTGTTGAGGCCGGTCATGGAAAAGCGGCTTTTAAATCTTATATATGGGGAACAGCGGCGGTCCCGGTTGCAAAGCTCTGGCCGTTAGTTGATAATGCGTACCACTTTCTGATGAGATTAATCTTTTGACAGGTGGAGACCCCATATGAGCAAAGGCAAGTTTCTTGTGTTCGGCATGGCTTTGGCCCTGGCCCTGGCCAGCGGTTCGGCGTTCGCCGGCGATTCCGATAAAGGCCAGAAAATCTTCCAGAGCAAATGTAATATGTGCCATTCGGTTGTCCAAAATGACAAGAAGAAAAAAGTAGGCCCCAATCTATTCGGTGTCGTCGGCCGCAAGGCGGGCACCCTCCCGAGTTTCACGAAATACAAGGGCCTGAAAGGCGCCGATTTCGTTTGGGACGATGCGTATCTCGATGAACTCCTCACCGATTCCAAGAAATTCTTCAAGAAAATCGGCGGCAAGAAATCCAAGATGGTTGTTAAAACGGCAGATGCCAGTAAGCGCGCCGACGTCATCGCCCACCTGAAAACGTTGAAATAGCCTTTCCCTGGCCGGTAAACCCGACGCCAATAAGCGCCCCCGCCTTGTCAAAGGCGGGGGCGCGGCTTTGCGCCTAGGTCAAAGACGAAGCCTGTTCTCGTCAGCTCTAGGCAATTAAAAAGAGGTTTGAACCTCCTCGCCGTTACAACCCGTCTTGATCCTTAACCGCTGGCTGGTCGAGGATGAACGTCACTCCCCCAATCGGCCAGCCGCCCCGGAAAGTCCAGGTTAGCGAAGGAGCGGTCATGGCGGAAATCGCCAAGGGGGACCGAACGGTCCGCCGTGGTCCCAGCGCCCCGGCGGTTTCCGCAAAGTCTATGTTACACTAGACCGGGCGCGTGGTATAAACCGCTTCCGTCAATCCAGGGATGCTTCCGAAACCGATGACCATTTCCGTTCTGGTCCTCAACGGACCCAACCTCAACATGCTGGGCAGGCGCGAGCCGGAGGTTTACGGCGGCCAAACCCTGGCCGATATCGAAGCCGCCTGCGTCAAGCGCGCCGCTCCCCTTGGCCTTTCCGTCGAATTCCGCCAGAGTAACTCGGAAGGCGAAATGGTCGACTGGATACAGCAGTCGCAGGGCAACCACGCCGCCTTGATCGTCAACGCCGGAGCCTACACCCATACCTCGGTGGCCCTTCTCGACGCCCTTTTGGCCTGCCAGGTGCCGGTCATTGAAGTGCATTTGTCCAATATCTTCCAACGCGAGAGTTTCCGTCATGAATCGTACGTTTCGAAAGCGGCGCGGGGGGTGATTTGCGGCTTCGGCGGATTGAGTTACGAATTGGCCTTGGAAGCGGCGGCGCGGTTGTTCGGAAGCAGGCAGCAGGGTTGATAGAGGGGCGATGGCCAAATCTCCGAAGACCGATATCGACGCCGGCTTGGTCCGCAAGCTGGCCGACCTCTTGGACGAGACGGGCCTGACCGAAATCGAATACGGCGGCAAGGACTGGCATTTGCGTGTCGCCAAAACCACCGCCGCCAAACCCGCCACCGCCGGCGACGCTCAACCGGTTTCCGAGTGGCAATCCGTCGCCGAAGCCGCCATCGATCATCCGGGAGTCGTGGTTTCGCCGATGGTCGGCGTGGTCTACATCACGCCGGACCCGGACTCTCCGCCCTTCGTCAAGGTCGGAGACGAGGTCGGCGAGGGCGACACCTTGCTGCTGATCGAAGCCATGAAGGTCTTCAATCCCATCAAGGCGCCAAAGGCCGGCAAGGTGACCCGCATCCTGGTCGGCAACGGAACGCCGGTGGAATTCGGCGAACCCCTGATGATCATCGAGTAAGACCTTAAACCGATGTTCGAAAAGGTTCTTATCGCCAACCGTGGGGAAATCGCTCTTAGGATTCTTCGCGCTTGCCGCGAGATGGGCATCCGTACGGTGGCGGTCCACTCGACTTCCGACGTTGACGCCATGCATGTCCGTCTCGCCGACGAGACGATCTGCGTCGGGCCGCCACCGGCGAAAGACAGTTATCTTTGCGTCCCGGCGATTTTGTCGGCGGCGACCATTTCCAACGCCGACGCCATCCACCCAGGATACGGTTTCTTGAGCGAAAACGCCGACTTCGCCGCCATGGTCGAGGAACATGGTTTCACCTTCATCGGGCCGTCGCCGGAACATATCCGCATGATGGGTGACAAGATCACCGCCAAGAAGGTCGCCCGTGAAAACGGTATTCCGGTGGTTCCGGACTCCGGTGCAACGGTGAAAGACGAAAAGTCCGCTCTCGAGGCCGCCGAAGAGATCGGCTATCCGGTCCTGGTCAAGGCCGCCGCCGGCGGCGGCGGCCGTGGCATGAAGTTGGTGGCAACGCCGGACGAGCTGCCCGAAGCCATGCAAACGGCCAAAAGCGAGGCCCTGACCGCTTTCGGCGACAATGAGGTATATATCGAAAAATTCCTCGCCCGGGCCCGTCATGTCGAGGTACAGGTTCTTGCCGACTTCTACGGCGGCGTCGTCCACTTGGGCGAGAGGGACTGCTCCTTGCAACGTCGCCATCAGAAGCTGCTGGAGGAAGCCCCGTCACCGGCGCTGAACGACGATCAACGCCACGAGATCGGCGGCATCGTCGTCGCGGCGATGGAAAAGATCGCTTACCGCAGCGTCGGCACCGTCGAGTTCCTTTACGTGGACGGCGCCTTTTACTTCATCGAGATGAACACGCGGCTGCAAGTTGAACACCCGGTGACCGAGATGATCTGCGGCCTCGACCTGGTCCGCGAGATGGTGCGTATCGCCGCCGGCGCGCCCTTGGGTTACGGGCAAGAGGACATCCGCCTATCCGGCCATGCCATCGAATGCCGCATCAACGCCGAAAATCCCGTGACTTTCGTTCCTTCGCCGGGACGGGTCGGCGACTATCATGCTCCTGGCGGGCTCGGCGTGCGCGTCGATTCGGCGATCTATTCGGGCTACAACGTTCCCCCCCATTATGACAGCATGATCGCCAAGTTGATCGTCCACGGCGCCAACCGCAATGAATGCTTGATGCGTCTTCGCCGGGCCCTGGACGAATACGTCATCGATGGTCTGGAAACCACCATTCCCCTGCACCGCCGGCTGCTGGCGGACCCGGATATCATCAACGGCGATTATGACACTCATTGGCTGGAAGAGTTCGTGAGTTCGGATGACTAAACCGCATCCGCCACCGCAATCCCGTCAACTGACGGCGGAACTGCTGCTGCGGGCTTACGCCATCGGTATCTTTCCGATGTCGGAAAGCCGCGATGATCCGGACATTTTCTGGGTCGAACCGGAAGCCCGCGGCATCCTTCCCCTGGATCGTTTCCATGTTTCGCGATCTCTCAGGAAAACCTTTCGCGGCAAGCCCTTCGACCTGCGCTGCGACACCGCTTTCGGCGATGTCATCAGGGCTTGCCGCGAGTCGGCCAAGAACCGGCGGGAGACCTGGATCAACGATGAAATCATCGGCGCTTATACGGAACTTCACAAGTTGGGCTTCGCCCATTCCGTCGAATGCTGGCGGGAGGATCGCCTTGTCGGCGGCCTCTACGGGGTTTCGCTGGCCGGCGTCTTTTGCGGCGAGAGCATGTTCTCCCACGTCACCGACGCTTCGAAAGTGGCTTTGGTTCACTTGGTGGCGCGGTTGAAATACGGCGGTTTCGTTCTTCTCGACGTCCAATTCGTCACCGACCACCTGAAACGGTTCGGAGCCGTCGAGATTCCGGCGAGCGAATATCTTGAGCGCCTGTCGCAAGCGCTCACGGTGCGGGCCGGATTCTATTCCGCGCCGGAATCGCCGGGACTTGAGTTCGAATTGGAAAAATTGCTGACGCAATCGAGCACCGACAAACAGTAGATTTCCCCGTTTCGAAACAACGAATCACGGACGCGGTTTTCCGTGTGGCGCGTTCGTGGCGGCATAGCGCGCAAATGCCGCTATTTAATCTGGGGACACCATACGCATTTAAATTCCTATGGGACCGGGAGGACTTGCTCCATAGGCAAAAACGGGATCACCCATAGTCCCCCTTCGCAAGAGCAACCATCTTTATCTCAGCTTCCTCCCCAAGCCCGTCAACTGGCCCGCTCCAGAGCTATCCATCCATCCGAATCTGGGGGCAGGTCTTGAATTGTGAATTTTCTTGCTCATCATCCTGGCATTACCGCTACCCGATTTGCCGGACGATCATGACAGCTCCGATTTTCTCGCCGCCATGGCGGAAGCCGGACAAGCCGGCCATCCGGCGCCGGGGCCGTTCTTTCGGCGGCAACGCCCGACACTGGGTAATGGACTTGACGACATCGCCCGTTTGGCGCGGGGCCAGGCGAAGAGCGGTCAAGGCCGCCATGGAAAGGCGAAGCGGCGGGCGAATGCCGGCCGCTTCGCTCCTCGGCTCCGCCAGGGCGATATCCGGCACCGTCGATAGGTCGTCGAGGAAGGCCGCCGCCGTCGATATCCAAGCAAAATCCATTGCAACCGCATCTGGCGGGCATTTGTAAATTGTCTGACACGGGCAAATCCTTATATTAGCCTTAGAGCCTATCCGATCAGGCCGGGCCGGGCGACCGCCATGCCCGGCGGCGGATTTCCAGTTTGCGAGGACGGATTTCCCCATGCGTGTGACCATCAACGGCGAGGAACGATGCTTCGATGCCTCGCTCACCGTCGAACAACTTCTTTGCCAAATCGGCATCGATTTCCGCAAGGTGGCGGTGGAGCGCAATCTCGAGATCGTCCCCAGGTCCCTATACCGGGAGATTTCCCTCGACGATGGCGACCGCTTGGAAATCGTTCATTTCATCGGCGGCGGCGCCCCGGACGAGGCGGGTGCCGGCCGCGAGGATACCTTCGAGGTGGCGGGACGGCGGTTCACCTCGCGTCTCCTCGTCGGCACCGGTAAATACAAGGGTTTCGAAGAGACCAAGGCCGCCATCGAGGCATCGGGCGCGGAAATCGTCACCGTCGCCGTCCGCCGGGTCAACATCACCGATTCCAATCAGCCGATGCTGATCGATTACCTTGATCCCAAAAAGTATACCTATCTACCCAACACGGCGGGTTGTTATACCGCCGAGGAGGCCATGCGCACCCTGCGCCTGGCCCGCGAAGCGGGTGGCTGGGACTTGGTCAAGCTGGAAGTCCTGGGCGATCGACAAACCCTCTATCCCCATATGCCCGAGACCCTGGAAGCGGCTGAAATCCTCACCAAGGAAGGCTTCAAGGTCATGGTCTACTGCACCGACGACCTGATCATGGCGAAGCGCCTGGAAGACATTGGCTGTGTCGCTATCATGCCTTTGGCGGCTCCGATCGGCTCCGGACTCGGCATTCAGAATCCTATCAACATCCGGCTGATCGTCGAGCGGGCGTCGGTGCCGGTTCTGGTCGACGCCGGCGTCGGCACCGCATCGGACACCGCCATTGCCATGGAGTTGGGTTGTGATGGGGTGCTGATGAACAGCGCCATCGCCGAGGCCAAGGATCCCGTGAAAATGGCCATCGCCATGAGAATGGCGGTGGAATCCGGACGCTTGGCCTATCTCGCCGGGCGAATGCCGAAGAAACGTTACGCCGATCCCTCCTCGCCGCTGGCCGGATTGATTTGAGAAGCGCGCCGCGGCGTTGAAGGAAAGGTTTTTTCGCTTACATCGGCGGAAATTCGGCTTATAACCCCGCAACCTCGTCATTTTGCGGGAGAATCGACCGTGACCCCGAAAATAGAGAATTTCCTGGCTCGACACGGTCCCGAAACACCCTGTCTCGTCGTTGATCTGGAGGCGGTGGCGGAAAACTACCGGCGTCTCGGCCGGGCTTTGCCGCTGGCCCGGATTCATTATGCGGTCAAGGCCAACCCGGCGCCGCAAATTCTTGCAACTCTGGCTGGTCTGGGCTCCTCTTTCGATGCCGCCAGCGTTTCCGAGATCGATGACTGCCTGGCCGCTTCCGCGCCACCCGAAAACATTTCCTTTGGCAACACCATCAAGAAGCAAACGGACATCGCCCATGCCTTTAGGAGGGGAGTGCGGCTGTTTGCCTTCGACAGCGACGAGGAGTTGTGGAAATTGGCCGCCGCCGCGCCCGCCTCACGGGTCTATTGCCGCATCCTGACGGCGAGCGAGGGGGCGGATTGGCCGCTGTCGAGAAAATTCGGCTGCCAATTGGACATGGCCCGCGATCTGATGATCCGCGCCGGCGATCTTGGCCTCGAGCCGTACGGTGTCTCGTTTCACGTCGGCTCCCAGCAGACCGACTCCGACCAGTGGCGGATCGCGATCGGCAGGACGGCGCTGGTTTTTTCGGACTTGGCCGAGGCCGGGATCAAACTCGGAATGATCAACTTAGGCGGCGGGTTTCCCGTCCGTTACCGGCGGGATATTCCCGCTTTCGAGCATTATGCCGAAGCCATCATGCAAGCGATGATCAGGCATTTTGGCAATGATCCGCCGGAGATGATCGTCGAGCCGGGGCGTTGCATCGCCGCCGAGGCCGGGATCATCGAGACGGAAGTGGTGCTGGTTTCGCGCAAGTCCTACGACAAAAAGGAGCCGCGCTGGATCTATCTGGACGTGGGCCGGTTCGGCGGGCTTGCCGAAACCATGAACGAATCCATCGAGTATCCTATTCGGACGCCCCATAACGGAGGCGAGAAAGGGCCGGTGGTGCTGGCCGGGCCGACTTGCGACGGCGCCGATATCCTTTACGAAAAGGCCGCCTACAGCTTGCCTTTGGATTTGAAAGCCGGTGACCGCGTCCGACTGCTCGCCGCCGGCGCCTACACAACCACATACGCTACCGCCGGTTTCAACGGCTTCGGCCTGCTCAGGGAATATTACATTTGAGCGCTACCGGGCCGCCCGCCACCTAGTGGCCGAAAGGTGGAACATGCGTATCGATCTCAAAGTGGTGCAACTTTTATGTTCCCGGCTTTGTCACGACCTGGCCGGTTCCGTCGGCGCCGTTAACGCCGGATTGGAACTGTTGGAAGAGGCGGGAGCCAAAAACGGCGGCGCCAATGGCAATGATGCATTGGCCCTGGTCGCCCGGAGCGCCAAGCAGACGGCGCGTCGTCTTGGCTTTTACCGTATGGCCTTCGGCTTCGGCGCCGGTCGTGGAAGGGTTGGCGGCGGGGATGCCGTCGGCGATGAATCTCTGGCCAAGGCGCGGGACCTGGCCGCGGCTCTGCTCGACGATGGCAGGATCAACCTGAACTGGCCCGAAGACCCGGAATTGCCAGCGGATAAACAGCTCGGCGCGAGCGGCGTCAAACTTCTTCTCAACCTGATTCTGCTTGGCGTGGATTGCCTTCCCCGGGGGGGAGGACTGGGCGTCCACTTCGCGGATCTTGCCGATGGCGTGGGAATGGCGGTCGTCGCCTCGGGTCCCGGCGCTCGATTGAAAGGCGAGTATTTGACAGTCATGACCCGGGACGTTCCGGCGGACGCGCTTACGGCGTATAATGTTCAAGCTCATTTCGCCTGGCTGTTGGCCGAGGACCTCGGCGCCGCCATCGAGATCCCGGAAACCGCCGGGGACGAAGTGAGATTGGCGGCTCTCGTGCCCACCGGCCGGGCTGAATAACAGCGGATAGGCTCTTAGGTGGTTTTTCAAACCCGAGTGCAATTGTTTGGGTCGGCGTTGCAAACTCGGCGGGGCGTGGCAAATCCAGGCCCTGTTGCCTAGGGGCAGGCATTGAGGCTAAAAGGTATAGTTGTACTTGACGTAGCGGGTTTTTTTGATACAGGCCACTAGGAACTGTTTTTTCGCCCAACGGGCCAATGACGGCACTGGATTGGGATTTCAACCAGGAAGGATGAGCGTGGCATGAAGTCTTGTCTGATTGTTGATGATTCCAAGGTCATTCGCATGGTGGCCCGGAAAATCTTGCAGGAATTGAAATTCGAAACTCCGGAAGCCGCCGACGGCGATGACGCTTTGGATATCTGCAAAAACAAGATGCCCGACGCTATTTTGCTTGACTGGAACATGCCGGTCATGAGCGGTATCGATTTCCTGAAGGAACTGCGGAGATTGCCCGGCGGTGACGGCCCTATTGTTGTTTTTTGCACCACTAACAACGACATAGAACACATTCAGGAAGCGATCGACGCGGGTGCGAACGAATACATAATGAAGCCGTTCGACAGCGAGATCATTCAAGCGAAATTCGCGCAAGTCGGCCTCCTGTAACCAACATCAAAGACAGATCCCTTGGTCATCGACGCTGAAAAAACGGTGTCTGGCATGGCACGAACAACGGCGGCGGACCCGATAAGGGTCATGGTGGTGGATGATTCAGCCATCGTTCGCGGCCTGTTTACCCGGTTGCTGGAATCGGATTCCGATATCAGCGTCACCGCGTCGGTCGGCAACGGAGAGGTAGCAATTAAAAGCTTTATCCACCACAAGGATATCGATGTCATCATCCT
>JAUXMA010000187.1 GCA_030623425.1 Rhodospirillaceae bacterium | reverse complement strand
TCCGAAGGTTCGAAACTCTTCTCTTCAGCCATGGTCCATTCCTAAAAGTTAACCGTCCTCGGGGGAGGAAACGGCCTGTTCTGTGTCGGCGTTGGTTTCCTCATCGGGCGCTGACGGGAAACCCTCGCCGAGCGATGCCGTCATGCCGTCAGCCGCTGTCTCTTCGGCGCCGTCTTCTTCGCCCGATGGTGCCGGCATGTCCGTTGCGGCGGTTTCATCCTCGCCGATAGCGGCGGTTTCCCCACCGTCGTCGGCAGCGGCGGCTTGCCCGCTTTCAGGGCCTTGATCGGCATCGCTCATGCCGGCCGCATTGTCAGGCTCTTCGATATTCGCCATATCCCCATCCTCGGCGTTGGCCTCGTCCAAGATTTCTTGGCTTTGCTCCGGGGGCGGTTCATGACTTCCCGCGTCGATGGATTCCAAGCCTTCGCCGGCGACGGTTTCGCTTTCCCCGGCGGCGCCGTTGGCGCCGGTGACGCTGGAGCCGAGGTTGCGCTCGATGATCTCGTCGATTTCCCGCATCTTGGCGGCGATATTACGCTCGGCGCCGCCGTTGCGCCATTCCATCCGGCAATCGCCCACGGGGATGTCGTCATCCGCTATGAGCTTAATTTGCCCTCCGTATTCCTTGCCGGCAATCAAGGCGTCGATCCTTTCGGCCAACGAGCCGTGCATTTGCGGATTGACGCGCATCACCACATGGGGTTCCTGTATGGCCTTTTCCAAGGCCATTTCGGCGAACCTTTCCACCTCGCCAAGAGCATTGCGCTGATTGAGGTCGGGGAGAATCTTGCGGGCCACGACGACAGCCACGGTGGTGGCGTCGTGGGCAGTGGCGGAATTGCTTTCACTCTGCATCCGGAAGAGTTCGGTAAATTGCCCTTCCATCTTTTTCAACAGCTCCATGATTTGGTGTTCCGTGGCGTTCGCGGCCTCGGCAATGCCTTCTTTCTTGCCGGCGGCAAATCCTTCCTCGCGTGCCGCGTTCACTTCCTCTTCGCTGTAAGTGGGAAGAGCTTCCTCTTCCGGTTCGCTTTCCTCGACTTCGGGGACCTTTTCTTCTTCCGGCTCTTCGGGCCTGTCAAAGGATGTGTCAAAAAGAAACTTCTTCAACGCCGGCATGTTCTTGGCTTCCATTCAGCAGGTTACCGTTTTACCGGCGGAAACGGTGGCACGAGATCGTTATCAGGCGTGCTCGACCGCCGGCGATTGCTCCTCGGTATAACGCCAACGCCAGGGCATCAGTAAACCAGTTCGTCTTCTTCCCCGCCGCTGGCGATGACGATTTCGCCGGCGTCGGCGAGGGCTTTGGCGGCGGCGACGATGACGGCTTGGGCATCGTCCACGTCTTTTAAACGAACCGCGCCCATGGCCTCCATATCTTCCTTCATCATCTTGCCGGCACGCTCGGACATGTTCTTGAAGAACAGACCCTTGACTTCGTCCGAGGCTCCCTTCAGGGCCAAGGCAAGCTGATCTTTTTCAGCCTGCCGCAAAAGCCTTTGGACGCCGCCGGCATCAAGGCGCGACAGATCGTCGAAGGTGAACATCAAGGCCTTGATGCGTTCGGCGGATTCCCGGTTACGCTCTTCGAGACTTGTCAAGAACCGGCTTTCCGTGTTGCGGTCCAAATTGTTGAAAATATCGGCCATCATCTCATGGGAATCCCGGCGGGCTGTCCGCGCCAGGTTGGTCATGAACTCCGTCCTCAACGTTTTTTCAACGTGATCGAGAATCTCTTTTTGCACGGATTCCATGCGCAGCATGCGCATGATCACTTCCAGGGAAAAGTTCTCGGGGAGAATGGATAAAACCCTCGCCGCATGATCCGGCTTGACCTTCGACAAGACGACGGCGACCGTCTGCGGGTACTCGTTTTTCAGGTAATTGGCGAGGACGGCTTCATTGACGTTGCCCAGTTTGTCCCACATGGTGCGCCCCGCCGGCCCCCGGATTTCCTCCATGATCTGAGAGACCCGGTCCTCGGGCAGGGTCGAGAAGAGCAAGCGTTCGGTGCTGTCGAAGGAGCCGACCAGGGAACCGGCGGAGGCAAGCTGATCGGCGAATTCCACGAACAGCCGCTCGACAATGGTGGAACCGATGTTGCCGAGTGACGACATGGTCTGGGAAAGTTCCCTGATTTCCTCGTCGTCCATCATTTCGAAAAGTTTGGCGGAATGTTCCTGGCCCAAGGCGAGCATGAAAATAGACGCTTTTTGCGGGCCTGACAGGCCGCGGAATTCGTCTTTGACTTTGGCCATGGTTCGGTCCTCCTAACTTTCCTGATACATCCAAGTGCGGACGATTGCCAACGCTTCCGCTGGATGCTTCTCGACGATTTCACCCACTCTCTTCACCGACGAAGCCTTGACCCGGCCCTCGATCCGTTCGATGTCGATCATTTCCTCGAACTTTTCCATCTCGGCCTCCGCCACCTCGCCCGGCGCCCCGGGCGCGGCCAGGGCCGGGGCCGCTCCTTCGGCCAACAACCGCGCTTCCGCTCCCAAAGCGCCGAGACCTGCCGGAATGGCCTCAAAGGCGCGGCTGACCAGCGGCCGCACCACCAATAGAATGACCAGAATGGCGACAATGCTCAAGACCAGGATTTCGGCCATGCGCAACATGTCGTTTTTGTCGAGGCCGAAGAACAGCTCCAAGGCCTCGTCAAGCTCCAGATCCGGCGCCTCGAAACGCAAGTTGATCACCTCCATGGAATCGCCCCGGTCGCGGTCGATCCCGATGGCGCTGCCTGCCAGGGTGGCGAAGAGTTGCATTTCTTCCTCGCTGCGTTCTCGATAGGTCTTTTCGCCGTCCTCGCTGGTACTCCGGATGCCGTCCACCAGCACGGCCACCGAAAGCCGCTTGATGATTCCCGAGTCCCGCACGTGACTGATGACTTTCTTGGAGATTTCGTAATTGACGGTTTCTTCCGTGCGGTTTTCCGAGGTAGACGAGCTGGCGCTTCCCTCGCCGCCGCCAAAGTTGGCGTCGGGCAGGTTGGTGGCGACGCTGACCGGCTGGTTGGCCTCGGCATCCCGGCTTTGGGCTTGCTCTTCGATGGTCTGGGTGGAACGCACCACCTGGCCGTCGGGGTTGAACATCTCTTCATTGGTGCTGATCAGGTCGAAGTCCATATCGGCCGTCACTTCCGCCCGCACCTTTCCGAAGCCGACCGTTTTTTCAAGCAGTGCCTCGATGGTGCGGGCGAGGCGGTTTTCGAACGCCCGCCGTCTTTCCTCGCTTTTCGCCGCCAGCGCGGCGGGGCTGTCTTTATCCTCGAAACCGCGGGCGAGCAGAGAGCCCTTGTCGTCGACGATGGAAATACGGCTGGGAATCAACCCTGGCACGGCGGCGGCGACCAAGTGCTGGATCGCCGAAACCTGTTCATTGCCCAGCCGGATCGCGCCCCGCATTTTGACGAGGATGGAGGCGCGGGGTTGCTGCTTTTCGCGGCTGAACAGCTCGCGCCGGGGCAACACCAAGTGAACGCGGGCCGCCCGCACGCTCTTGATTGTTTTGATGGAGCGGACCAGTTCACCCTCGAGGGCGCGGATCAGGTTGATGTTCTGAAGGAAATTGGTTGTGCCCAGGGTTTCGGCGTCATCGAAAATCTCGTAACCAATGGACCCGCCGCTGAGGCCTTGCTCGGCCATGGTCAAACGCAACTGGGCGACCTTGTCGCTGGGGACGAAAATCTGGCTGCCGTTGGCCCGCAGTTCATAGACGGTGTTGGAGCTTTCGAGCTGGCTGATGATGCGGGACGAATCCGTGGAGTCGAGTTCGCCGTAAAGAAGCTCCATCTGGGGTGTTGTCAGCCGGGTGGTGAGAAAAATGAAAAAACCGA
This sequence comes from Rhodospirillaceae bacterium, assembly GCA_030623425.1. Taxonomy (GTDB): domain Bacteria; phylum Pseudomonadota; class Alphaproteobacteria; order Rhodospirillales; family 2-02-FULL-58-16. The sequence continues at coordinate 352 of JAUXMA010000187.1, read as the reverse complement.
TCAGACCCAAAATCACGGCGCCCATAACGGCCAGCCGCATTGGGCCAAGACTGCGCATTGCTTGTAAGAAGGTTTCCACGATTCATCCCTCGTCCAGAGCCTGGGAGACCGTCGCGTCAAACGCCGTCACGACCCCTTTTATTTTGTTTTGATGCTAGGAAGGGATCGTGAAGAAGAGGTTAACAGTGCGGCAAATTTTGCCTAGTGGCCTGTATCATCTAAATTGCACCCCTACGACGGTCTTGCGAGGTTTCCGGCTAGGAGCGCGTCGCGCCGTGGTGCCGGGGGTCGCAGGGGCGCCCCCCGCATTTCAAATACGGGGACACCCCGTGACCCCGGAACACCACAAGCG
>JAUXMA010000374.1 GCA_030623425.1 Rhodospirillaceae bacterium | reverse complement strand
GGGGACTTACGCGGCGCCACTGGCGCCACGGTTCCCCTCAAGCCTACCGAGGGAACGGGAAAAGCGATCATAGGGGTTCAATTTGGCTGACGCAGGCCACTAGCCGAATGGGCTTCCGAGCATGGACAGATCATCAAATTGGGACTGTCGTATGGACGAAGAGAGGAATCTCTTCCATCTATAGTTGTCTTTGCCTACGATTGGCTCCGATGGAAGGCTATCTGGGAAATGTCGGATAAAATGATTCTTATTACCAGAATCCGGGCGCGCTGTCGTCAAATCACACGGTCATCTGGGCAATGCGGGCTTGGATGCGCAGATCAAATACGTTGCCATCAACCACGTACTCAACGGCATTTTGGAGCGCTCAAACAGCGTGCCGACCGTGACCGTGAATTGCTCAAGGCAGTTGTGAATGTTTGACATAGCGGTTTCTCCTCTCCTTGTGAGCTAACCTACTATAAACATTATGTTTTGTCAAGGTGAACAAAGCCGAAACTCGACTAAACCAGGGACAAGGGGGCGCGGATACACATGAAGTATTCGGCGATAAGTCCCTTTGTGGTGCCGCCGATGAAATGGACAAGGGTTTGATCGACGCCAATCTCGGCGGCGGCCTGTTCAAGAAGCGGGTCGCCGCGCCCGGGCGCGGACATACCCCCGTGGACTTTTATTGTATGAAAAAATATAGGGACACCGAATTTCAGGGCCGACAACTGACCACCTTCAACACGGCCCAGATCTTCCGGAATTGGCTAATTTCTGCCCTTTCAGAGGGCAAGGCTATACGACTGCTTTCAGGCGGTAAACTAGACATCGGCGCGGCAAGCTGTCGTCTGATTACGGGGCGTTATTTATGAGTACATGGCCTTTGCGGATTTCAGCGCTCCCGAAAAACAACGGCATAGAGGAGATGGTGGGTCAGCATGACGCCCTGTTCCCCTGCCGCCATCCGGTCAAAATAACCCAGCACCCGCCTGAGCGCGCCAGGAGAAAGAGGCAGGTAGCCCGGACGGGGCAGATGGCCTCCCAACGCCTTCAGGGAGTTGAGAAAGGCAAGACCATCGGGATAGCCGACTTGCAGCCGTTCCTCATCCACCCGGACTGAACCGATCGGCGCCAACAGCCGTTCCAGTTGGTCCCGCCGGAGATAGAGGTATGCGCCCGCGGAATGGCCCAGCTCGTCGTTGGCCTTTCGCCATTCCCGAAAGGTGTCGGCGCCGAAGGTGGCGAAGGCGAGGACGCCTCCCGGCTTCAGGCACGCGGCCAAACGGCCGAGCCCGGATCTTAAGTCCGAGAACCATTGTACGGCCAGGCTGCTGGCGATCATGTCCAGGTTGTTTGGCGACACCGGCGCCTCGCCGTCCATGGCCAGGAAAAAACGCCCCGGTTTTTCACCCAGACGGCGGCGGCAGCGCTCCACCATGGCCGGCGACAGGTCGCTGATCAGCAATGTGGCGTTGGCAAAGAGGGCCGCCAGTTGGGCCGTGAAAAGGCCGGTTCCGCAGCCGACTTCAAGGACGATTGGCGAAGGCCCGAGCGGCAATCCGGATATCTTGCCGGCCAAGCGTCCGGCGGTATGGCGGTGAACCTGGGATTCGCCGTCATAAGTGGCGACGGCGCCGGAAAAGGCGAGTCGGATGGCTTTTTTGCGTCCCCGCGTCATGCTAGTGGTCCAACTCCGCCAGGAATGCGCCAATGCGAAGCGCGCACCATTCAGGCTCGGACAGCAACAGCAAGTGATCGCCGCCACGGCGCCATCGCGGTTCGGCGCCTTTGCGTCCGCAAATGGCGGCCCGGATCATGGCTTCGGAAACGATGGTATCGGCGGTGGCGTTGAGGAGCAAAACGGGGCCGGGGTCGAAGGCGAAAGCGGCGCGGGCGTCCCAAAGTTTTAACCATTCCAGCCCCCGTCCGAGGGCCGCCGCGTCGGGTTCTCCATCC
>JAUXMA010000053.1 GCA_030623425.1 Rhodospirillaceae bacterium | reverse complement strand
GGCCGCGCGGCAGGCCGCCGATGCCAAGGGCGATGTCGAGGCCCAGGGAACCGGTGGAGACGACCTCGGTTTCGACGGTTTCGCGTTGGCCGAGGCGCATCACCGAGCCCTTGCCGAAAGCCCTTTCGATCTGGGAGACGGCGGCTTCCAGGGCCTTGTTCTTGTCCATCGTATCCTTTTCCACGAGTCGTAAAACGTTTTCAGCCATGACCTGCCTCACTTATTTCATATGGTATGCGGAGATGCAATCCAAAGCAAAGTACATGATTTGTTCTCCTCCGCAAGATATTTTTTTAAGGCGTTGATATATAATTGTTATTTAAGACCATATTCATCTTATGTTCTGACCGAAAGCAAATGTGATTATATACTTAACACAAGTATAAGCGATTCGCATAATGTTAAAGCGATCAGGTCGGCGAAGACGAAATTGAAATCACGCCTGAGATGATCGAGGCGGGGGCAGCGGTTTTACGAGAAGAGATAACAGACCTTGCGAGTGGGCACTTGACGCCATCGGAAGTTAGCACCCGCGTCCATCGCGCGATGGAGCTGGCTCGCGTATTAAGTCCAGTATAGCCCTTTCCACAGTTTTAGCGGTTGCAGCATTCTCGATCAATTCAGGCAAGGTGAATGGGGAGCCATCCATTACAGCACCGGGTTCGCCGGTGAATCTAGTTGACATAGCAGCGGCGGTGTCGCCGAAGACTGAGGTGGTCCATTGCGGTTTCGATGCGCCCGAAATTGATGATAAAGTCAGCAAGAGCAATTTTGAATTTGTCTGGAATTTGAATCGCGGCAGCCCAAAACTCATCACTTTCGTAGTTTTCCATCATGGCAAACACCACAAAAGATCAAGATGAACTAACCGAAGAAGAAGCGGCCAAGCGCCGGGACGAAGCGTTGACGCGGGCGCTCAAGACACCGCCGAAGCCGCATAAAGAAAAAAAGACGCTTAATTCGAAGAACGAAATAGGTAAGGGAAAATGATTGCTAGTTCTCTTTCTGATTGGCCCATTTCGATACGGTGGAGTTGGGATCCTCCAGGACTTGGATATATTCATCGATATGTTGTTTCACACTCTTCAAGCGTGATGTGGGGAGAGAAAGAGTAAGCGGGATATCGTTCTCCAGTGAGAATTGAAAGATGGTTGACTCGCCCTTAGCGGAAGGACCTATTGCAACTCCGAACGTGGGAAACGCAGGTAGAGACCGAACCGTTCCTGTCGTCTCAGATGTCTCCAGTGCTTTTTTTTGGGCCACAAGAAACCAGTAAATAGCTTTGACAATTTGATCTGTGGAAAATGCCAATTCGATAATCTCGGTGTCGTTAATGCGTAGTTCCAAACCGGCAATGGAACCATCCGCATTTGTTCCAGCGCCAATAATGTCTGAGACTTCGATCCGAATTCGTTTTTGATCCGGTTTCATGTTTCATTCTCCTCTATAGATCAGTTGGGGAATCGTGACTCTGCACTATTTCTGAGTCAACCGGCGCAAGAAGGCACGAAATTGTTTTCGTGTCAGCTTTGGCTTAGACGTTCGCCCGCTCACCAGTCCGCCGATAGGTGAGGCGCTTTCCCTCGATGCCTTGAAGGGCTTTATAGGCACGTTCCGCGTCGGTTATCTGGCGGGTGTTGTAGCGGAAATCAAATTCGCAGAGATAACGCTGTAGGTGCTTCTCCGCGCAATGCTGGTAGACGCCCTTTATCCCGCGCTTGAAGATCGAGAAATAGCCTTCCAGTGTGTTGACGTGGATACCAAAACCACGGGCGTATTCTCCACGGGAACGGACAACCGATTTATGAGCGGCAAACTCGCGCCCGGCTTCTCGGTAAACACTGGCTTCATCAGTCATTAACCCGCTCTTGCGATCCACGTTACGGAATAGAATATCTTGGATGGTGACGGCGTTCACGTGGTCCACCTTGAACGAGCGGATCGGCCCGCCGCGCTCAACGAGGGTAACGACTTTCATTGAGTCCTTCCCGCCGCGCGTGCTTTTGATGCGCGGGAACCGCTTGCGGTGCTGGCGGGCGCGTTTGTTGCTGCCGATGTATGTCTCGTCGGCCTCGACGCTGACGCCGCTCCTGCCCATGGGTCCGGGGTTATCGTCTTTCATGGATTCGCGGATGCGGTGGGCCATGAACCAAGCACTTTTGTAGGTTAACCCGAGCATACGGTGAAGTTGATGGGCGCTAATGCCTTTCGTCGAGGCGCACATCAGGTGATAGGCCAACATCCACTTGTGAAGCGGTATCTTTGAGCGCTCAAAGACGGTGCCAACGGTGACGGTAAACTGCATCTTGCAGGAATTGCAGTAGTACAGGCCGGGGCGGTGCTTCTTGCCACGGATAAAACTTGTGTTTTCGGCCTCGCCACAGTGCGGGCAGAACCGCCCGTCAACCCAACGGAGGGATTCAAGATGCTTACGAGCGGCAGATTCGTTGCTGAAGATTGGGTTTGTAAGATCGCACATGGCCTAAACTCCTTTAATGTATTGAGGCCATGTTACGAAATGATCTCACATGTGTCAAGTATATAATTGCCAAAGCAAACAGGCGGCGGGAACGGCGCATCGGCTCCCCAGCGGTTAGGTTCGGACGCCTCGCCGGCATCCCCGGCGCCACTACCGCGCAAGGCACGGCGGCGGTGCCCGTCAAATGGCGGTGAACGCCGTAACCGCGGCGACCGGCCTGATGGCGGAAGCGGAACTTCCCACCCTTCGACTATCGGACACGGCCCTCCCTTGCGCGGGCGAAATTCCGAGACATATTAGGGAACAAGGCCAGTAAATCGAGGGGTTTTCTCGGCAACACATGGGATTTGATCGGAGCCGCGGTGTGCCTGTTTGGAGCGGGGATCATACTCTATGGCCCACGCCCCGGATGACGCTCTCCGGTTCGTATCCGATCTCACGAAACAGGCTTTGCAACTGATCCGGGGTCAGGGCATCCGGGTGGTAGGAGACGGCCACCGTCTTGGCTCTCGCGTCTCCTTCAACCGTTTCAACTCCGGGAGAAGCCTTCAAGTAGATGCAAATGCTGGTCACGCAGGCCGGACAATGGATTCCAGGCACCGAGAAAACCAATTCGTCAACCTGCAAGGAGCTCATGGAAGACACCTCATTTGCTTTTCCGGTCGAGGAGACGTTCGTTGTGGTCCGAAGCAACCGTCCGCCGAATGAATTCGCCAACACGGCGCTGACGCTCAAGGCCATGGCGATCATCGCCCAGGACGGATGCACCAGCCCCGTCGTCGCCAGCGGCACACCGACGCCGTTGAAGAAGAAGGCAAGCCACAGGTTCTGGACCGTCTTGCGGTAACTGGCGGCGCCGATACTTTGCGCATCGAGGATGGCGCCGACACGGTGGCCGATCAGGATGACATCGGAGGATTCGATGGCGATGTCGGTGCCGGCGCCGATGGCGGCGCCGACGTCGGCCTGCATCAACGCCGGGGCATCGTTGATGCCGTCCCCGACCATGATGACCCGCGCGCCCTCGCCTTGCAGCTTGCGCACCAGATCGGCCTTGTCCTGGGGCAGCACTTGGGCATGGACCTCTTCGATCCCCACCTGGCGGGCCACGGCTTCAGCCGTGCGCCGGTTGTCGCCGGTGACCAGCAAGGGGATCAGGCCTTGGGCCTTCATTTCGGCCACCGCTTCGCTGGCGTCCGGCTTGATGGCGTCGGCAATGCTTAAGATCCCCGACACCCGACCATCGACGGCGATAAGCACCGCCGTATGCGCTTTCTCTTCGTGAACGGCGAGCAAGGGCTCGGCTTGGGTGACCGGAATCCCTTGAGACGACAGGAAACGCGCCGTTCCCACCTGGACTCCGTGGCCATTCACCTTGGCCTCGACACCGGCTCCCGTAATGGCTTTGAAGTCACTGGATGAGGGAACCTCCAGGGTTTTTTCCTTGGCGGCGGTGACGATGGCGCGGCCCAAGGGATGTTCGGAATGGAGTTCCGCCGCCGCCGCCAGGCGTAAAAGATCGTCCCTGGAAAGCCCGTTCAGGGTTTCGATTTGGATCACCTTGGGCTTACCCTCGGTGATGGTGCCCGTCTTGTCGAGCATAACGTGGGTGATGTCCTTGAGCGTCTGGAACGCTTCGCCCGAGCGCACGAGGATGCCGCGCTCGGCGGCCATGCCGCCGCCACGGATAAGCGCCAGCGGCGTCGCCATGCCCAGCGAGCACGGATAGCCCATGACCAGGACCGTGACCGCCGCATAGATGGCCCGCACCCAATGGGGCTCGGCGCTCCAGGCGTCCGGCGCCATGCCCCAGAACAGCAGCGCGCCCAGGGAAACAACCAATACCACCGGCACGTAATGGCGCAGAACCCGGTCGACGAGAACGATGATCCCTGGCTTCATCGCTTTCGCCTCCTCCACATGGCGGGCGACCTGGTGAAGAAAACTGTCCTCGCCGACGCGGATCACCTCGACGAGCAGCGTTCCAGTCTGGTTGACGCTTCCGCCGATGACTTCGCCGCCGATTTCTTTCTCATCGGGTATAGGTTCCCCGGTGACCAGGGATTCGTCCACCGCGCCGTGGCCCTCGACCACAAGGCCATCGACGGGGATCCGCTCGCCGGGGCGGATGCGCACCCGGTCTCCGACCACCAAGTCTTCGATGTCGATTTCGCGTTCCTCTCCGCCGCGCACCACCCGCGCCGTCGGCGGCTGCATGTCGAGCAGTTTGCGAACGCTCTCGGAGGCTTTCGTTCTGACCTTGAATGAAATGAACCCGGACAGCAGGTGATAGGCGGTGAGGAAGACGACGACGCCGAAGAAATCAACGGAAGGAAAGCCGACGAACCCGTACCAGTCGAGGAAAGGAATGGGCGCCCCCAACATCCCACCGATATAGGCGCCGATGGCGCCGACGCTAAGCAAGACATGCTGGTTGGTGATACCGCGCCAGGCCGCTCCCCAGGCCATGCGGATGATCCGCCGTCCGTTCCACCCAAAAACGAAGGTGGAAATCCCCCAGGCGCTCCAGACGTGCCAGTTCTCCATTTGCCAGAGGCCGAGCCACATGGCCGACATGGCGAGGAACAAGGTCATCGCCGACACCGCCGCGAAGATCAGGTCCGTGCGCTCCCTCTTCTCTTCCCTTTCCTGCTCCTCGAAAGCCTCGGTCTTTCGCGGATCGCGGATGGTAAAGCCCAGCGCCCGCATGACGTCCTTGACGGCGGTTGGAACGCCGTCGTCCTCGGCGCGGTAACGGACCAGCACTTCTTCATGGGCGAGCGAGACATGAACCTCTTGCACGCCCTTCTCGCGCCGCAGGGCCTTCTCGATGGAGTTGGCGCAGAACGAACAGCTCATGCCGCCGATCTTCAGTTGTACGTTAGCGAGAGCGTTGGACATGGCGGTTCTCCCTTACTTAAAGTCCCCGCATCCGGTCTTCGGGAAGGAAGGTGTCGGATCGCCCGTCGCTACTGAGCGCCAGCATATGGGCCAGGAACATGGCTTCGGCGGTGCGGAAGGACGAGTCGGTGATTTCCCATCGGCCGTTGCCGTAGGAGACTTGCGAGGCGAACACGGGGGCGATGCCGGTATCTTTCGACATGGGTAGAGAGGGATGGGCGAAGTTGGCCGCGGGCTGGGCCTCGCGGTACTTGCCGCTCACCAGCGGCAGCGGGCTGGCGCGCAGCAAGCCGGAGCGGATCACGGCGTTCTCGAAGAAGCGGGGGTAAAGCCGACGGGCCTCGGCGGCCAAGTTGTCCGGCCCGTGCCAGCGCATGGCGTTTAAAGCCGCCACGACGGCGCCGATGATGCGCGGCGTGTAGACTGATTTATCGCCGGAGGCACTGAAAATGCCGCGTTCCGCGTTCCACGACGCCATCAGCCGGGTTCTGAAAAGGTCCGTTGCGGCCTTCGAGAAACTCTGTTCCTTGAGCAGGCGTCCGGCCTCGGTCAGGCCGTAGACCGACATCGCCAGGTCTTCGAGTCCCTTTCCGGCATCGGCCCGTAGAGATTCGGCGTGCTGGCGCGCCAGGTCGAGAGCTTGCCGTCTCTTTCCGGCGTCACCGGCGATCAATGCGTACCGGCCCAACGCCTCGACGGCGACGGCCCTCTCGGTGGCGGCGCCTGGCGGCAGCTTGATAACCGCCGCCAATGCGAGATCGGCAAGGGAGCGGTAGTCGTCCGCCTTGACAAGATCGCGGTAGGCTTGATGCCAATAGTCATCGCGCCAGCTGGTACTCGCAAGGATCAGGTTGGAGACCGCCCACAGCACCGCCGCCTGATCACGCGGATTGGCGGCGAGAAAGGTTCCGTCGGGCGAGCGCGGGGCAAAAAGCCCCTCCCCGTTGCGCAAACGGTCTCCGAGGAGCCGCGCCTGCTCTCGGGCCTGGGGGAGCATCATCAGCGCCGCTATCCTGTTCTCGGGCAGGTCGTGGAATTGCAGGTGAAACTGCGGACTGGTGATCTTCAGCAGCGTCCAGGCCTGGGCGCCGGGATCGAGGGTGCGGTCAAACGAGTCCGGTTTCCAGCGCAGGGTCTCGGGCCTGGAGAAATCCGGCATCTCCTTGAATACCGGCAACGCCCCGGCGTAGACCGGCCCGACGATGCCCATGTCGGGCATGGGAGGACGGGTGACGTAGCCGGAACGGCGCAGCCAGTCGTCGCGCTCGTAGGGCGAAACGATCAACTCTTCGCCGAGACCGGAGAACATGACGGCGTTGGCCAGGTTGGTAATCGCCGCGTAATAGGTGGCGGGCTCGACACTTTTCTCGTAGTAGTGAAACCCTTGGTCGCCGGCCGTCACGGCCGAGGCCCACAGGGAACCTGCCAGCGCGGTGATCGCCAGTGCTTTTTTCATGTCCAATCCTCCAAGTTTACAAACAGGCCGAAATAGATGGACCACAGGCCCAGGGCGACGAAAACGGCCCCGGCCCATAACGGCATGCGGGCGGAAAGGGCGGCGAAGCGGTCGAGCAGGCGGCGCACCCTCGCCGACAGCAGCGCCGCGGCCAGCGGCACGGACAGCGCCAGACCGAACAGCGCCAGGGTGAAGAACCCCTTGGCGGCATTGGCGCCGGCGCCAAGGGACGCGGCGCCGAGCAGGGCGAAAATGAGCGGCGCCGCGCAGGCCGGAATGTTGAGCCCGAACAGAACGCCAAGGGCGGCGCTTCCACGCTTTCCCGATAGTCGCTCCAAGCCGGGGCCGATGGTCCTGGAAAGAACGCCGCCCTTGCCCAGCAGGTAGAGGACGCCGAGCGCCAGGTAGGCGGTCCCCAGCACCAGCCACCCACCCTTCTGGATGTCCAGGAACAGAACGCCGAAAAGAGCGGCTCCCGCGCCCATGGCGCCGATGAACAGCGCGCGCGTCAGCATGAATATGCCGAGCTGGGACAGCTTGGCAGCCGCGTCCTTGCCCTCGACGTACTTGATGAACAGCAGAGTGGAGCCGATGGAGCAGGGCTCGACGAACCCCAGAAGGCCGAGCCCCACGGGAATCAGGAGCAAATTAATCAGTTCGGCTGCCGCCAAGGCTCAAACCTTTCATCTAAACAAAAACTGAAACGCTGGAACGAACCCCATGTAGGCAACGCCTTGGTAGACGAAATAGAGAGCGGCAATCAGCAGAAGGATGCCGCATGCCCGCTCGATCCGTGGAACCCATACCGCCAATCGCCGCACCCGCTTGACCATGCCCGCCGCCGTCCCGGCGAGCAGCAGCGGAAAACCCCTGGCAAGACCGGAGACGAACAGCAACGCCGCTCCCATCCACGGCGAGCCCGATGCCGCCGCCGCCGCCAGGATCGGCATCATCATCGGCGTGCAGGCCGGACAAGTGACAAGCCCGAAGGGAATACCAAGCGTATAGGCGCCGGCGAAGGAATCGACGCGGCGCATCGCCGGCCTCAGGACCGGAAACCAAATGCGGATCTTGCGTAGCAGCGCCAGCCCAAGGATCACCAGAAGGGCGGCAATGAAGAAGTTGGTGATGACCAGGTATTCGGAAAGGACACGGATAACGGCAACCCCGAGGAAGCCGAACAGGGCGCCGATAGTTGCATCAACAGTGGCCATGCCGAGAACAAAGCCGGCCGACAGCCGCAAACCCCTGGCTCTGGTTTCGCTCTCCCGCTGATCCGCCCGTCCGCCCACGAAGCCGACGACAACGGTGAATAGCGGCAGGGAACTGGGCGCCACTCCAATTGTCAGCCCGGCCATCGCCACCAGCGCGAACGACAGGGGCGATATGGCTGAAACCTGATCGTGCCAAGTGGCGAGGTCCAATTTTCTTATCCCTTTTCAGAACATGGTTGGCGGAGACGTCAGCCGGGCTATCCGCCCGGGCCTTGGCTCGCATTTGTAAAGCCTAAACACCGTACCAGGATACGGAGTTAAGCCGGAATTTTCCTCGTTTCATACCTCTGGACATGGATGTGGCGAGTGCCTTTCAAAGCGGCGGCGAGCTTCGCCGAAGCCGTTTGATCAGCCCTTTCCGCTCATAGAACCGAATGGTTTCAACGCCGACTCCCGCCGTCTTGGCCACATTTCCAATTGTCAATTCCGTCATGATGAAGTTATCCATAAGGCATATCGTACCAGCCGTATTTGAGTACGGAGTCAATGGGTTTGTAGCAGAAAAATTAAGTGGTGGAACGGCGAGGCTCAGAGGGAAGTCAGAGCTTTAGACACGGCACGGCGGCGGTGCCCGTCAAATGGCGGTGAACGCCGTAACCGCGGCGACCGGCCTGATGGCGGAAGCGGAACTTCCCACCCTTCGACTATCGGACACGGCCCTCCCTTGCG
>JAUXMA010000169.1 GCA_030623425.1 Rhodospirillaceae bacterium | reverse complement strand
GACCAGGGCGATCATCGGGCGGCCGTCCGGCGGCGGCACCGCCAGGGCATAACGCCGCCACGGCGGAAATTCGCCGGGCGCGGCCGGCGCCGGAGTTAAAAACGGCGCGGCCGGCGCCGGGGCTAAAAGCGGCGCGGCGGCGGGTTTCGCCGCCGGCGGCGACTTCGCCGGGGTCTCGTAAACCTCCCGCGGCAAGGCTTCCTCATAGGCGCGTAGCGGTTGCGCCGTCGGTTCGTCGACGGGATCCGGGAACACGGGCTCATCCGGCGCCGTGATCAAAGCCGGCGGCGGCGACTGCGTGACGTACCAGGGCCGAGGAGTTTGCCGCTCCGCAACGGCGGCGGCGGGAATCCGCACCCTCTGAGTTTGACGGCTTTCCGGGATGACCCCGGCTGCCAGCCAGTACCCGCCCCCCACCACCGCTAGGGCGACGGCGAAATAAACAAGTCGGCGCACGAAACCGGGCCGAAAACCCGGCTTTTTTGGCCGCGAACGTCTCAATCGCCGGCTTCCCGGCGACGCGCCTGCTTATACCAACGGCTGTCGGTGATCAGCTCTTCCGGCGAATGGTCGGTGTAAAGGCCGCATTTTTTCGGCTTGACGCCGAGATGACTGCAAAGAGAGACGATTTCGATCTGATCGCTCAGGCTGGTTTCGCCGTTGGCTTCGCTGACGGCAAGACAGAGGCGGATCAGGAGTTCCGCCGTCGCCTGTTTGTCCTTCACCGTCTCGGAAACAGCTTGCAAGGCCTTGCCGTGACCCGCTTCCGGAGCGCTCAAGATGGTGTCGGTAAACTCGTTGAACAGGTCGATTCCCTCATGCGGATCGAAAACTTTCAATGCCTCCAGGGTTTGCAGCAGCTGATCGACACGGACGCGCTGGCTGAACGTGACGTTGCCGTCGGCGGTGGCGACAAGCGCGCAGGCGGCCATGCTCCCTTTCAGGAACGGAAGGTTCTTGTGCCTTTCCATCTGTTCCCGGTAGCGATGGGTGAGATTATGGAGGAAGCTTGCCATCGGTTATTGCCGCCGGTTGCCAAGACGAGTATCCCGTGCCGCCATTGCCACGTCAACGCAGTCTTGCCAATCCCGCCGATTGGCCGCCGTTACGAGGTTCGTCACCCCGGCGTCGCCGATGAGAGGGGCCTTGCGCGCGCAAACTCGCCAATGTTAGAAATAACCAACGGCCAAGACGACAACGACAGGGATCGAAGTTCAATGCAGCAAAGGAAATACGCTCGCGGCCCCTACCGCACCTCCAGCAAAGACTATACGGTCCTCGCCCAATCTCTGCGCATGGCCCGGCGGAAGGCGTGGCTGACGCAGCAGGATTTGGCCAACCTTATTGGCTGGCCGCGGTCGCGGATCGCGCAATGGGAAACCAACAAGCGGAACATTCCGTGGGCAGCGTTTCAGTCCTTGATGTTGAACCTGCCCGGTCTCATCCCCAACGACAAGATCGCCGTCAAGGTTTCGGCCCGGGGTCATTCGACCCCCGTCACCAGCCTGGAAAACAAGTAACAATATAAATGCTACGGTTTTTTGCTTCCCATATTTCGTGGCGGCCATATGATCGATCCACTGGTGATGGTGAAAAAATAGGGTTTCCCGCCTCGAAATTCGGTGACAGCATACTTAATTCGAAATTCGCGCCGCCGCCGACGGGCTGGGATGGCTCACCTGCGTTCCTTGCCGACTGACTTCCCCGCCAAAGCCCGTTTCGAACATCCCCCGTGCTAGAAAATCCTTATAAACATCATTTGGGGAACACCCCGCAAGGGAAATAAACTATGGGTTGCTCCCTGGAAACCCTTACGATGCCTGCCTATATTTCCATTGTATTGAATTCAGACAAACTATAGCCTTGGAGTCACCGGAAAGGGGAACCAGCTATGGCAACGGGCTTTGCTGCTTACAAGATTAAGTCGGGATCGGCGGCAACGACGGCTCTGATGCTCAAAGGCGGGGGAGCGAAAGGCGCCGTCCTCCTGCCCATCAAGGTCTTTGGCTTGATCATCGGACCAGGTGTCTGGCTGCCGATGGCGGCCGGCGCTCTTGGCGGCGCCGTGGCGTGGAGCGTGATCAAGGCCTACGAGATCGGCAAAACTTTTACGGCCAGAGGCCGCGGGATCAAGACACAGCTTTCGTGACACGGATGGAAAGCCCGTTGCAATGGCCGGGCCGGGGTTGAGCGCGGCACTGAGGTTTAGCCGCGCGGTGCGTCGGATCCTCCCGCCCCTGGGCGGCAAATTCTTCCATGACGCCGCCATCAACAAGCTTTAGATTTTCGGCGGGATTTTCCGGCGGCCGATGGTTGCCGGCCGCCCGTGCCATGACCAAAGCCTTCGCATGAGCGCTTTTTTCCCGGAGCAGTTCCAGCCTATCGACGACCGCCGGACGGCCCGCGAGACCTTCCGCCAATCCGTCCGCGAGGTGCAGGTGGAGATTTTCTCCTATTGCAACCGCGTCTGCCCTTATTGCCCGGTGTCGACGGTGAACCGGCGCCAGGGCAACCGGCATATCCGCGACGATCACTTCCGGAAGATCCTCGCCGGTCTCGGCGAAATCGGCTATGATCGCCGCGTCGGCGTCAGCCTCTACAACGAGCCCCTTGCCGACCGGATCGTCCTGGAGCGCATCGCCGCCATCCGCGAGACCTTGCCGAAAACCCTGATCTATTGTTTCTCCAACGGCGATTACCTGGACCGGGACTATTTGCCGGCGCTGGCGGGCGCCGGCTTGAATGAGCTGTTCGTGTCCATTCATCCGAGCCCCGAACAACCCTACGATGACGGCAAAATCATCGCGGCGATGGACAAGATCGCCGCCGGTTGCGGCCTCGCCTTCGATGTCCGGCACAGGTCATTCCCGGAGTCCGCATGGTGGCCGAGGCGGTCCATGACGGGCTCAGGATCGAGATCCTCGCCCTCGATTACCTCGCCCACGGACAGGATCGCGGCGCCCTGATGGGCAACGTCGGCAACGCCCAGCCCCGCCAGGCTCCCTGCGAGCGGCCGTTTCACACCTTCGTCGTCTCCCGCGGCGGCGACGTCGTTCCCTGTTGTCAGATTTTCGTCGACCGTCCGGAGCACCGCCCCTATATCGTCGGCAACCTTTTCGACTTCGACGACATCTTCACGGTCTTCACCTGCCGAACGATGGCCGAGTGGCGGCTGGAACTGGTCGATTTCGGCCCCAAACGGGAACCCTGCCGGACCTGCTCCGACGGCGATTTCCAAGGCTCTCCGGAAGAGATCGACCTGCGGAAACGGATCAAGGAGTTGATCACCGCGCAACTAGCCGGATATGGGAGAGCATTGCCCGTCGGCGACCGCTTGCGAAAAAGGCCATGAAAACTTTCGGAATTGTGGGATGGAGGAACAGCGGCAAGACGACGCTGATGGTCACGCTGTTGCCTGAATTGATCAAACGGGGCTTCCTGGTATCGACGGTAAAACACACCCACCACAAATTCGAAATCGACAAGCCGGGCAAGGATTCCCATCGGCACCGTTTGGCCGGCGCCAAGGAAGTGCTGATCGCCTCCTCGGGCCGCTGGGCCCTGATACACGAACTCGGCGACGATCCCGAAGAGGACATGGAGGCTCTCATTGCCCGCATGACGCCGGTCGATCTGTTGCTGATCGAAGGTTACAAAAACCACCGTCACGCCAAAATGGAGGTCCACCGGCCGGCGATCGGAAAGCCGCTCATGTGTCCGGATGACGCCAGCATCGTAGCGGTGGCCAGCGATGAAATCCTGGCGGACGTCCCGGTTCCGCTGTTCGACCTCAACGATATCGCCGGCATCGCCGATTTCATCGCCGACCATTGCCAACTGGCCGTGGAACCGCATGTCGGCGGGACATAGTCTACCGTGAAAAGGAGCCATTTTGACGCTTGTGCGGATGGTTTCCGGCTTCCATATTCTTGGATTCTCGAAGAGCATTGAATAATGGCCGCGCCAGAAGAGTTTATCGTCAAGCCCGACCCGGCCGATCCGCGCCTGAGCCGGCGGCTCGACGGCGTCGATCAAGACGGCGCTCCGGTCGCCGCCTCGGTGATCGTCGAGAGGCCGCTTACCCTGTTCCTCAACGGCCAGGAAATCGTCACCATGATGACCATCGGCGATTACCCGGAACATCTGGCCGCCGGTTACCTGAAGAACCAGAGCATGCTCGCCTCCGACGACGAGATAAGCGGCATCGATTTCGACGCCGGTATCGCGACGGTGATCGTGCGCACGCCCCGGCGGACCGACTTCGAGGAAAAACTACAAAAAAAGACCCAGACTTCGGGCTGCGCCCAGGGCACCGTCTTCGGCGACGTGATGGAAAGCTTCGAAACGATCCGGCTTGCCCCGGAAGCGACCATCCGCACTTCCTGGCTTTACGTCCTGATCAAGAAAATCAACACCACTCCTAGTGGTCTGTATCACCTAAATTGTACCCCTACGATCGCTTTTCCCGTCCCCTCGGTAGGCTGGAGGGGAACCGTGGCGCCAGTGGCGCCGCGTTAGTACCCGAAAGGGGCGCAGGCGATGCCTGCCCATCGGCAAGCCTTTCCGACGCCCCGAGGGGCCACCGGGGGGTGTCCCCCCGATTCCAAATGCGGGGGGCGCCCCCGCGGCCCCCGAGGGG
>JAUXMA010000265.1 GCA_030623425.1 Rhodospirillaceae bacterium | reverse complement strand
CGAGCCGGATTTATGGCGTCTGGTGCCGCCGGCCAGAGGTGAGGAGACGTTGGCGGCATCGGAACGGCAAATCGCCGCCCTGTTGCGCGGAACCGCCCGCGCGGCCGGCCGTGACCTTGCGCCGGCTTCGTGCCGCCGCCATAGATCCCGTTGCGGTGCGCCCCGTACGCCGACCAATCTTGAAATGCTCTCACCTGGCAACATCGAGGCAAGCGCTTTCCGGGCGCACAAAGCGGCGCCGATCGGCTAGACTAGGTGGCATGGAATGGACTGACGAGGGCATTGTCCTTTCCGCTCGCGGCCATGGCGAGAGCTCGGCCATCGCCACCTTGCTGACGCGCCGGCACGGGCGGCACGCCGGCCTGGTCCGCGGCGGCGCCGGCAAACGGAGGCGCGGCGTCCTGCAACCGGGCAACCGGGTGGCGGCCCGCTGGCGTGCCCGTCTGAGCGAACATCTAGGCGACCTGTCTTGCGAGTTGACCGAGGCCGTCGCCGCGCCGCTGTTCGGCGATCCCTTGAAGCTGGCGGGGCTCGCCGCCGCCTGCGCCGTCTGCGAGGCGGCGCTGCCCGAACGGCAGCCGCATGCGGCGGTCTACGACGGGCTAACAGTCCTCTTGGCGGCGCTCGCCGGCGACAAGCACTGGCCTTCCGTCTACGTCAAATGGGAGCTGGGCCTGCTCGGGGAACTGGGATTCGGTTTGGACCTGAGCCGCTGCGCCGCCACCGGCAGCAACGACCAGCTTGCCTATGTGTCGCCGAAATCGGGACGGGCCGTTTCCATCTCCGCGGCGGAACCCTACCTCGACAAGCTTCTTCCCTTGCCGGCGTTTCTCATCGCCGAGGGTGCCAGCGGCGATGCCGGCGAGGTCGCCGACGGCCTCAGGCTGACCGGCTATTTCCTCGACCGTCACGTCTTCGCCCATCACCGCCGCCCGCCGCCGGCGGCACGGCTCAGGCTGGTTCAGCGGCTGCATTCCCCGCCGCCCGTGGTGATTATGGACGTGCCGTGAAAGTCGCGATGGGTTGACGGCAATTCCCAATTGACTACTATATCTAGTAAATTATCACCGAATTCGCGGGTTATCCCCGCACTCTAGGAGCCGTGATGGGCCAGTCCCCGCCGACGGACAACGTCCTCGAAACCCGTTTCGCCGACGCCTTGGGCGAGCGTTATCTCAACTACGCCCTCTCCACCATCATGGCCCGCTCCCTGCCCGACGTCCGCGACGGCTTGAAACCGGTGCAGCGAAGGCTCCTCTATGCGATGCGCCAGCTCAAGCTGGAGCCGCGCTCGGGGTTCAAGAAATGTGCCCGGGTGATCGGCGACGTCATCGGCAAATACCATCCCCACGGCGATGTCGCCGTTTACGACGCCCTGGTCCGCCTCGCCCAGGAATTCGCGCAGCGCTACCCCTTGGTCGACGGGCAGGGCAATTTCGGCAGCATCGACGGCGACAACGCCGCCGCCATGCGCTACACCGAGGCACGGCTGACCGACTTCGCCTGGGCGCTGCTCGAAGGCATCGATGATGACGCCGCCGACTTCCGCAAAACCTACGATGGCGAGGAAGAGGAACCGGTGGTCCTGCCGGCCCGCTTTCCCAACCTCTTGGCCAACGGCGCGACGGGCATCGCCGTCGGCATGGCGACCAGCATCCCGCCCCACAACATCGGCGAACTCTCGGCGGCGCTGATCCACCTGATCCGTTATCCGAAGGCCACCTTCGAGAAACTTGTCGAGTTCATTCCCGGCCCCGATTTCCCCACTGGCGGCGTTCTCGCCGAGCCGCGCCAATCGGTGGTCGAGGCCTACCGCGCCGGCAGGGGAAGTTTCCGCCTCGGGGCGCGGTGGCAGGTCGAGAAGCTGGGCCGCGGGCTTTGCCAGGTGGTGGTCACGGAAATTCCCTATCAGGTGCGGAAATCGCGTCTGATCGAAAAGACGGCCGAACTCGTCACCGCCGGCAAGCTGCCTTGGCTCGCCGACATCCGCGACGAATCGGCGACCGATGTGCGCATCGTCCTCGAGCCGAAAAGCCGCGGCGTCGACGCTGCCATGCTGATGCAGCACATATTCCGGTTGACCGACTTCGAGGTCCGCGTCGGCCTCAACATGAACGTGCTCGACGCCGCCAACGTCCCGCGGCTGATGAACCTGCGCGAAACGCTCGCCGCCTTCCTCGATCACCGTCACGAGGTACTGCTGCGCCGCAGCCGGTACCGGCTGGAAAAAATCGAAAGAAGACTGGAGGTTCTCGCTGGTTTCCTCATAGCTTACTTGAACTTGGACGAGGTCATCCGCATCATCCGCGAAAGGGACGATGCGAAGGCCGAGCTGATCCGCGTCCTTGCCCTCACCGAGGTCCAGGCCGAGGCCGTCCTCAACATGCGTCTCAGGCAGTTGCGGCGGCTGGAGGAAACGGCGATCGGAGACGAAAACAAGGCGCTGAACGCCGAGCGGGAGGACCTCAAGAACCTACTCGAGGACGACAAGCGCCGCTGGATGGTCATCTCCATGGAAATCGCCGAAATCGGCAAGCGATTCGGCGCGGACACGGAATTCGGCCGCCGCCGCACCCGGATCGGCGCGGCGCCGGTTTCCGCGCCGCTGCCGCTGGAAGCGATGATCGAGCGCCAGCCCGTCACCGTGCTCAGTTCGCAAAAGGGATGGATTCGGGCGGTCAAGGGCCATATCGACGCCGCCGCCGCGAAGTACAAGGAAGGCGACCGCGCCAAGTTCCACCTGCCCGCGCAAACCACCGACAAGCTTTTGATCTTCGCCACCAACGGCCGATTTTACACCATCGGCTGCGACAAGCTGCCGGGCGGGCGCGGCGACGGCGAACCGCTGCGCCTGATGATCGAACTGGGCAACGGCCATGACGTCCTCGCCATGCTCGTTTACCGCCCCGGCCGGCGCCTGTTGGTGGCCTCCGAGACGGGCCGCGGCTTCATCGTCGACGAGGACGAGACCCTCGCCCAAACCCGCAATGGCAAACAGGTCTTGAACATCGCCGCCGGCGAGGAGGCGGCGGCCTGCGTGCCGGTCGAGGAAGGCGCCGACCACGTGGCGGCGTTGGGCCGGGCCGGCAAGCTCTTGATCTTTCCCTTGGCCGAGGTGCCTGTCATGGCCCGCGGCCGCGGCGTCATCCTGCAACGCTACCGCCAGGGCGGATTGGCCGACGTCAAGACTTTCTCCCTCAAATCCGGCCTCAGCTGG
>JAUXMA010000050.1 GCA_030623425.1 Rhodospirillaceae bacterium | reverse complement strand
AGCCCACCTGTCCTCGAATGCCTGCTCCTCCCCCTTGATGATCTTGAAGCGGTTCATGGCGATGTACATCCGGTTTCCTTTCCTGCTCCTCGGGCGCTCTTAGCTTGACAACCTGAATTCATCGACGGTCCCGTTATCGCCCATGACGGCGGGCGCCGTAAAATCAGGGGCTTCTTTCCCAACAAATACGGCGATAATCAATCTCCATTTTATAAGATAGTAAAGCTACCTGTTTATTTCTCGTGGAATTGTTTTCCCACCGGTTTTCTTGCTCGGAGGATGTTAAGTTGGGACAAATCAGCCCAAATTCGAGGTGGCGAAGTCCCAGTTGACCAGATGGTTGAGGAACGCCTGCACATAGTCGGGGCGGCGGTTCTGGAAATCCAGGTAATAGGCGTGTTCCCAGACGTCGCAGGTGATCAGGGGAATCTGGCCGCCGACGATGGGGGTGTCGGCGTTGGCGGTCTTGACAATCTTGAAGGTGCCGCCGTCGACCACCAACCACGCCCAACCGCTGCCGAACTGGGTGACGGCGGCGTTCTTGAACTCCTCCTTGAATTTGTCAAAGGAACCGAAGGCGGCGTCAATGCCGGAGGCGACGTCACCTGACGGGGCGCCGCCGCCGCCGGACTTCATGGAGTTCCAGTAGAAGGTGTGGTTCCACACCTGGGCGGCATTATTGAAGACGCCGGCCTTGCCGGGATCGCCCGCCGATTCCCTGATGATGTCCTCGAGGCTCTTGTAAGTGTCGCCGACAAGGTTGTTGAGGTTGGTCACGTAAGTGTTGTGGTGCTTGCCGTGGTGGAAGCTCAAGGTATTCGCCGAAATATGCGGCTCCAGCGCGTCCGAAGCAAAGGGCAGGTTGGGAAGTTCAAATGACATTATTGGTACCTCTTTGGAAGCAGTGGATGGTGCCTGGAATTTTTTAATTTAGGCCTTTAGAACTATATTGGCCTTTAGAACTATATTGTTAGAGGGTGTTAGCGCTTTAATAAGAATAATTATAATTGCCGCCCAAAGCGATATGACAAAGCGACGGGTCGCTCCGACATACGGCGCGTAACCATCGGTTTGCGTTGGCAATGTCAATCGCGGAGGTTACGGGATGGGGTATTGAAACCGGGTGAATCGACCTTTAAGGCCGCTACGCCCGGCAATCACGCCCGGCAATATGACATTGTTTATTGATCATCGCTTCGGCAGAATGAAGTCAGGGAAATGAGTCTCATGGGAAAGATTGGCCGGGACAAAATATCGCTCTAAAGAAGGGGAAGACTGTCGATGGTGCGCGGGCATTCCACGAAGCAATCTCTGGCGGCGGCGTCTTCCCTTGCCGCCCTGTTGGCGTTGGCGCCCGTTGCCGCCGCCGCGGACCCCTCGGTGCCCCCGGTCGGCCCCGGCGTTTGCATACAGGTGCAGTGCTACGACGGAAGTTATCACGAATGCGGTTTTGACTGCACCTCGTTGACCCGCGGCAAATCCGGCAGTTCCAGCGGTTCCTCGGGTGCGTCTTCGGCGGCGGCGCGGGCGGCCAAGCGGGCGGCCAAGCTCGCAAGACAACGCCAGCACCAGATCCAGGCGAATAATTTCCGCTTGCGGTCGATCGACAGAGCGCGCTCGAAATTAACCTATCCCAGTATCGAGAATTTCTTTCGCTCCCCCAGCATCGATGAGCAATGGCAGCAAGGAACACAAAGCAAAATACAGTCCCTTGGGAGGCTAATCGCCGCAAAAAAGGCCAGGATCAATAAAATATTGGGGAATCGGCCGCTAAATTGGAACGGCAGCGTCAGGCCGCCGGGTAAAAAACCGAACTATCCCTTCTTTTCGCAAGGCAGCAAAGATTCCGCGCCGGTCGCCCTCGGCGACAAGGCGCCAAAGGACTTGCCGACCGTCGACTCATCGGACCTGAAAGGCGGGCAGGAGCCCGCATCCTATCAGCCCAGCATTGTTCGATTTGATGCGCTATCGCCACAACCAAACCCATTCGCATGGAAGGGTGCGACACAGGAGAGCACCTGGCAGAAGCTGAAAAAGGGCACCTACTTTGGCACCGAAATCGGTGAGGATTCGGCGCAATGGTGGGCCGACCACTATGTAGCGACTGACAGCTTGGGCGGTAAGGTGTGGTACGGGGGCGGCGGGCTGCTTTCATCGCTGTGGACGCCCGACACGTATCTGAAAACCTCACTTACGCTCGGGATTGGTGCTTATGCAGGAACTTTATTAGAAGCTCCAACAATAATAGGCACTACGGCAAGAGTAGGCGCTACGGCAAGGGTAGGAGTTCAGGCCGGAAAGCTTGGAGTGCCTCGGGTAGCGGCGAAGCCCCTTGAGCAAATTGCGCGCCCTGGTTACTTACCACCGCGCAATGTTTACTTAAGGGCCGACCAACTTACTAATCGTCATATTAAAGAAGTGTCGTTCGGCAGACCAGGAAGTAGAACCATTTTTCACCTCAAATTTCCAGACGGAGTCGTTAAGCCATTTGAAGTCATGGCCCGCCCACTCCGCCCATGATGCAGGCTCAGCGGATGCTCTGACGCGTGCTAAGCGGTGGCTAGGTCCGTTTCCCGGACGCCTACCGGGGTCGTGAATATTTCGTAACAGCGGTGAGTTTGGTTGGTGATCCTTCCAATTCCGTGGCCTCTACCGAGGGCTAAGCCGCTGAACAACAGTTTCTAGGAATTTTGCGAGAACAGTATCGAGGTATGATGTGAACCGCAAAATTAAGGCTTTAACCGTCGGATCGTTAGCTCTAGCGATGGTCACGGGAGCTCACGTTGCTTTTGCCCAGGAGAAATCCAGGACCACAAATATCGCGGTGGTCGACGTGGACTTCGTATTGCAGAACTCGGACCCGGCCAAAAGCCTCCGTGCGCAAATCGAAAAGACACGCGCCAATTTCCAACAGGAAGTCAAGGACAAGCAGGATGAGTTGGATAAGCTCGGTCAGAGCCTTGCGCGGGAGCGCCCTAGGCTTTCGGAAGACGCTTACCAGCAGCGCGTGCGGGGACTCCGGCTGAAGATCGCCAATCATGAGAGCGACATGGAAGAGCGCGCGAGCAAGCTGGATGGTGCGTTTCGCGGAGCATCGCGGAAGGTTACGGCCGCAATCGAGCAGGCCGTGGACCAGATCATGAAGGAACGGAAGTTTTTGGTGGTTCTGCCCCGGGCGTCAATCATAGGCACGCCCGCGGTTCCGGACATTACCCAGGAGGTTCTGAAGCGCCTCAATCAGCGGATGCCCTCTGTCGTTGTCGACATGCCTAAATAGTTTCCCTACAGCAATGCTGAAACTGCCGTTGGCCTTACAGAGGCCACCGTAACTGAAGCTATAATGAATAAAGCAATGCACATGGAAAGTATGCCGCACTGACGCCACCCGTTGTTCGGAAAACGATGTTGGGGAAACGATTGCTCGTCGCCTTGGCGGTCATAGGCGCCGTCACCGTGCCGGCGGATGCGCGGGCCCAGGTTGATCCCCACAAGCCCGCCACGCTTTTCGAAAAGGCGCTCGCCGCCGACCGGAAGGGCGGCTACGAGTTGTCCGCCATCGCCTGGTACCGTGCCTATCTCGCCGCCGCGCCCAAGGCAGGCAACGCCCGGCGGGTGCGCGAGCGAATCATCGAACTCGAGGTGGAAGTGGAGGCCAAGGTGCAGGAATTGCTGAACAAGGCCGGGGCGGTCGCGGCGATGCTGGCGGATGACGACTCCCGGATCCAGGCCTTCAGGCGCATCGCCGCGATCATGGCCAGGGCCGGCAATATCGCCGGCGCCGGGAAGATCGCGGCCTCCTTGGCGTCGGCATTCGACAGGGATTTCGTTTTCATGAACATCGCCGTCGCCAGAATGCGGGACGGCGATTTCGAGGCGGCCATGAAGACCGTCGCCGGCATCGAAACCGCCACCTTGTCGTTCGCCGCCAGACGGGAAATCGCCTGGGTTCAGGCCTATTCCGGAGATATCGCCGGTGCCTGGAAAACGGCGGATTCCATTTCCGGGGATCAAGAGAAGTCCAGGGCCTATGTCAGGATCGCCGATGCCGAGTTCAGCGTTGGCAATGCGCCCGGCGCTGAAAAGGCGATCGCCAGCGCCAAAAAGGCGGCGTCCCGAATTCCGCTGGAAGCCGTCAGGTCGTATTCCTATGCCAGGATCGTCGAAGCCGAAGTCAAGGGGAACGACCTTGCCGGTGCCCGCCGGACGGCGTCCCTGGTTTCCTACAAAGGCGTCCGGGGGCGCGTCGACAGCCTCATAGCCAATGCCCGGCAAGCAACAAGCCTGTCGCCATCAAACGTCATCCGGGAGGAAATCGACGTCTGGTCGAAAATTGCCGAAACCCGTCTGAACAAGCCCTATTTCGTTGACTTCCAGAGGTTTTGGCGGTCGCTGCGCGATATGGATACGAACGAAATCATCGAGGAGCTGTTGAAGGTTTCCGCGGATTTCAGCGCTGCCTTGAACCTGCTGCGCGAGACGGAGATGTTGTGGTGGACACGCCGCGCGGCATGACCATGCCGCCGGGTTGTTTTCCTGACGGCCCGCCGCCTCGAAATGGCCCTGCTCCGCCGCCTTCTTGAACCAGGCAAGCGCCCTGGCCTTGTCACTCTCAACGCCGGCTCAATAAATTGGGGTCACCCATTAGGCCCCCTTTTGCAAGAGCAAACATCATTTTTGTCCGCCGGCCTCGGCAGTCCGGGAACGGCGATGGATTTTGGAATATAATAGTGAACATGATGGGATTTCAGGAATCTCTTGTTGCCCCGCGGTTTCTCTGATGTTAGTTTTTTCTAGTTTTAGTAGATTTCGGGCAGAATTTTCATTTCATGGAAAGGAAATTCCAATGGCTGAACCGGAGGAAACCGGGGCTGGCCAGCTCGGCATGGAAGGTCTAAAGGTTAGCAATCTTTTGGGAGGATTTATCATCGCTTTGATTCTCTCTTTGGGAGGGGTGATCGTCTATCAGAGTTATCAGATCGATATGGCGGTGAAAATGATCAGCCTGCTCAATGACAACGCGGCGAAAAACAAGTAGCCCAAGCGTTGATCCGATGGTCTCGCGGGCTGGTGCCCGGCCTCGCCGGACTTGTACCGGCCATCCATCGCGGCGGTTGGTGCGTCTCTTGAATATTCCGCGGGACGCCCCCTGGGGTGACGGTCGGGGGGTGCGTGGAAGAGGCTCCGCGTCGGCACTTTTTGTCTCCAATCCCGCCTTGGCCGCTGTTCCCGGGGGGGCGCCTTGACCGGCTTCGCCTGGAAAAGACATTGAAGGCTATGTGAGAAACGGAAATCGGCATGTCGCTTTCTGACCGGTTGAAAGGAAAGCACGCCGGTCGTGACCGCGCCAAGATAAGCACCGCCGCCTTTTATTATCTATTGATCCTCGCCGCCGCCTATTCGCCGGTGGTGTTCTTCGGGTACAGCCTGCAGCCAAGCCTGTTCAACCCGTTCGGCGTGCTGGACGGCGGAACCTGGGGTTACGCCGGACGGCTTCCCGTCAACATCTTCAATCTGGACCATGCCGACGCCGCCTATACCATGTGGCCGATCAACAAATTGGTCGGCGAGTTGTTGCGAATGGGCGAGGCGCCCCTTTGGAATCCCTGGCAAGGGGCCGGCGAGCCGCTGGCGGCGCAGTACAGCACGCGCGTTTTCGCGCCTTATCAAATCCTCGAGAACCTAAGCCCCGTCGCTCTCTGGGATTATTTCCTGCTCGGCCGGCTTTGGCTGGGCGCCGTGTTCGCCTTCATGTTTTTGCGGGAGCTGAAAGTTGGCGGCGTCGCGGCCTTCGCCGGCGGCCTTTTTTTCATGTTTTCGGGCGCCTTCGTTTGGTTCATCTGGCTGGAGCAGATGCTCAACGTCACGATGTTGCTGCCGCTGCTCTTTCTTACGGCGCGAAGGGTGGCGCTGCTGGGCGATGCGCGCGAGGTCGCGTTGGCGGCGATGGTATTGGCGATGGCGTTGCTCGGGGGACAGCCCGAAACGGCGCTTTATGCCATCGTCTCGGCGGCAATATACTTGCTTTTCCTGTTGTACCCCATGGCCCGCCGCCAGGCTCTATACGCATTGGCCCGGTACGCCTTCGCGGGCCTTCTCGGACTCGCCTTGGCGGCGCCTCTTTTGATCCTGTTCTGGGAGTACTTTGGCCTGGCCTTTTCTCTCCATCCGCCCGGCGGCGACATGGGGGTGCGCGACGTGATGTCGGTGGCGCGGATGCCGGCGATGCTCTTCCCCACCCTTTACAATCTGCCGAGACCGTTCACGTTCACTCCCCTGAACGGCTTGTGGGACCACGTGGGCGGCTATGTGGGGGTGACGATCGCGGTATTGGTCGTTTTCGGTTTCTTCGAAAAACGCCATCCCTGGCGGCGGGAATTCCTGTTTTTTTTGGGGCTCGGATTGTTCCTGATCCTGAAACATCTGGGCGTGCCGCCGTTTCTGTGGATCGGCTACCTTCCATTGTTCGACCAGGTATGGAGCTATCGTTGGGCCGGCGGCGTTTGGGTGTTCGCCTTTTCGATGGCCGCGGCGCTCGCCGTCAATGCCCTGTCGGGCACCCCGGCGTCTGCCGCCGTCAAGGCAGCCGTTGCTCCGCCGGCGTCGCCCGCAAAGGCGGCGGCCGATGGAACTGTCGCCAGCCTGTTTCTGTTGTTGGCGAGCCTGGCCGTGCTTGTCGTTTTCGCCCATCCCTTTGTCCGGCCGGTGGCGGACTGGGCGCGGAATGGCGCCATCGCCGCGATTGGCGCGGCAAGCCTGTTATTGATCTTGTCCGGGATATCTGGGCGGCGGTTTCCGAATATCGTGTCTTTTTGCGGGCTCTGGGATCGATTTTGCGGCCGGTGCAAGCTCTGCATCGTCATCCCGGTTGTGGCGCTCGCCATGGCGCCGGCCGGCTGGATTTTCCACGGGACCTTGAGAAGTTCCTATCAATACTCCCTTTTGGCGGGCGGGACGGCGCTTTTCCTGGCGACGCTCCCCGTCGTCGTTCTCGGGGTGGTCTGGGCGATGTCTCCACGCCGAACCGCCGCCTGGATGAGCATGGGTTATCGGCCGGCCGTCTGGGCGATGGGCTTGGTCGTCGGAGCCTTCATCCTGGCGATGGCCGATTATCCCGGCCTTTTTCCCGAACAGGAACCGTACTTCATTGCCAACGCTTACCTTGGCGGATGGGTCGGTCTGGCCAGCGGCGTCGCGGCGGTCGCCCTGATCATCCGCCGCCGCGGCACACCCCTGGCGGGGATTGGGCTTGTGATCCTGGCCGCCAACGAGATGATCTTCGCCATCCCCAGGGGCTATGAGGCCGCCGACGCGGCGCTTAAGTTGCTTCCCTGGTTTCTCGGCTTGATCGCCGCATGGGGAGTGGCCGCGGAAAGGCGGGTCTTGTCGGTGGCCGCCGCCGGCGCGGTGGTGGTTTCCTTGGCGGCGATCGACTTGGCGGCGGAGCGCGGCTGGCCGAAAAGGCACGATCCCTTCAGCGCCGCGCCATTCGTGGAGTTTCTCAAGCAGACCCCGGGATTGCACCGTTCGGCGGGGTTCGGCGGGGTGGTTTTTGGAAACTTCGCCTCTGCTCTTCAACTTCAGGACGTGCATTCCATTCAGGCCCTGTCCATCGCTTCCTTTCAGCATTTCTTCGAGCATTACCTACAGGATGCTCCGGGTTTGAGTTGGACACGGCTTTGGTTCACCGGATACCCGGCCCGCGCCGTCCGGGACATCGATCCCGGCCACAGCTTATGGTTTTTGGACCTCGCACCTATATTCCCGAAGAACGAGTATCCTCCCGAGATCGCCCTCGAACGGGTGAAGCACGATATCTGGAACAATCTTGCAGCTTGGTCGTTCATGGGGGTGCGCTATTTCTTGCTGCCCAAATGGGCCGATCTCGACGCTCCGCCCGGTTCCCGCTACCGGGGCGAAGCCGGTATGCCGCTTCTCTATGATGGTGAAATACGGATTTTCGAAAACCCGAGCGCCTTGCCTCGCGCCTTCATGGTGCATGCTTTCGACCGCGCCGAAAGCTTCATGGAAGCGCAGAAAATCGCCTTTTCACCAGGTTACGATCTCGGCAACCGGGCGGTTGTCGAAGGGGAGCTTCCGCCGCAAGGCGTCAACGGCGGCCGGCCGGCCGAACCCGGCTGGGTGACGATAACGCGTTATTCGCCGCGTCGGGTAGATTTGACCGTCCGCACCGATCAGGCCGGCTTGGTCGTCCTTACGGACAATTTTTACCCAGGCTGGAAGGCGACTGTCGACGGCCTTGACGCGAAGATTCTCCGTGTCAACGGGCTCACCCGCGGTTTATGGGTGAAAGCGGGGAAACACCAGATCGTCACGTCATATCGGCCACCCGGTTTCGCATTGGGAATGGCCCTGACGTTGCTGGCGGCGACGGTCTGCTTGATACTCGTCTTGTCGTCCCGGAAACGCTGAAACGCGGGCGGCGTAGCCGGCGCCTCAGCGTGCCGGTTCCTTTTGGCATTCCTCGTAGGCTCTGCGCAGTTCGCCGACCTTGTCTTCGAGGCGGCCGATCTCGGATTTGGTCTTGTTGATTTCCTTTTCGATGGATTTGATCCCGGCTTTGGCGTCGGCGATTTCGCCCTTGTAGGAGTCGACCAGGGCCTTCAATTCATCGCGGCGCGCCCTCAATTTGTCCATCTCTCCCTCATATTTCTTGATCAGGGAGTCGTAGTTGTCGCGTAGCGCATCGCCTTGAGCCGAGAAATCGGTGCCGATGGATCGCCGCATGCCCCTGAGATCGTTCAAGCGCCCCAGCTTCTGCGACCAGGCCTTGTCGGCGGCTTTATATGAGCGGCTGGCCGCCTTCAATTTCTTGGCGGCGTTGCGCAATTTATCCTCAAGGGCGGCCAGGTTACCCTGTAAATCCTTCAAGGCGTCCGTCTTCGCCACCAGCTCTTTTTCGGCGGCCTGGAGCTGCTT
>JAUXMA010000264.1 GCA_030623425.1 Rhodospirillaceae bacterium | reverse complement strand
TCGGGGACTTACGCGGCGCCACTGGCGCCACGGTTCCCCTCAAGCCTACCGAGGGGACGGGACACGCGATCGTAGGGGTACAATTTAGGTGATACAGACCACTAGCTGACGAGAACAGGCCTCGTCTTTGACCTTGGCGCAAAGCCGCGCCCCCGCCTTTGGCGAGGCGGGGGCGCTTATTGGATTCGGTTTTGCCGGCTAGGGAAAGGCTATTTCAACGTTTTCAGGTGGGCGATAAGGTCGGCGCGCTGACTGGGATTTCCCGTGTTAACAATAGCCATAATGGAATTGTTACCGCTGATTTTCTTGAAGAATTTATTGGGATTGACGAGGAGTTCATCGAGAGACGCCTCGTCCCAAACGAAATTGGCGCCTTGCAGGACCTTGTATTTCTTGAAACTCTGGAGAGCGGCCGCCTTGCGGCCGACGACACCGAACAGATTGGGTCCTGTTTTATTCTTGCCATTTGGGACAACCGTATGGCAGACCTTACATTTCATATTGAAAATTTTCTTGCCTTCATCGGGATTGCCGGCGAACGCTGAACTGCTGGCCAGGGCCATGAACAGAGTCATGCCGAACGCACCGAACGCAAGACACTTGCCTTTGCTCATATGGGATCTCCATATCTTATTTATCAGTATTAGAACATGTATATAAAATATACCTTCTAATACTATGGGGTCTTACCCTAATAAAATTATATAAACCCGGTTGCGTTGTCAACCGTCAACCCGGCCAGGTGTCAGTAACACGTGATATGTCCGGTCTATGTAACATGTGATCTGTCCGGATTTTATGAGACCTCCTGGTGGAAGGGGGTGAGATGAGGCGAACAGAGCAATTACAAGGACTACGATTGCTGTTCCCCATATTAAGATTGAAAAAGCCGCTTTTCCATCTCCACTGGCAAAACCCATTTCACAGCCATAGAATGATACCGATGGTTCCGTCGGTTGCCTTGCCGTGGCTATTGCGGGCGGCCTGGACGGCGGTTGCTTCCGAATGGGTTGAAGGAATTTCCGGAAACGGGGTCGGAAACGGGACCAATGACGAAAACGACGCTTAGCAAAGAAGACGTTTCCAAACTGCTCGCCGATCCTTCGGAGGCGATCCGCGCCGAGACGGCGGCCAAGATCGCCGCCCAATTCGGCGAGGGCGGCCTCACCGAAGCCGAGCGCCAGCTGGCGGAAGAAATATTCCCCATGATGGTCAAGGATGCCGAGATACGCGTTCGCGAGGCGCTGGCCAAAAACCTCAGGGAAAACCCCATGGTGCCCCACGATGTGGCCAAAACCCTGGCCCAGGACGTGGCCAGCGTGGCCCTGCCGGTCTTGCAATCCTCGGAGGTTCTCGACGACGAGGATTTGATCGAGATTGTGCGCGGCCGCAACGTCGCCAAACAGATGGCCATCGCCAAACGCCCGACGGTGTCGGAAAATGTTTCCCAGGCCTTGGTGAACACCGAGAACGAGGCCGTTGTCACCTCTCTCGTCTCCAATGTAGGCGCGGAAATTTCGGAAGAGTCCCTGACCAAGGTGGTCGACGATTTCGGCGAGGTCGAATCCATTCAGACCGCCATGGTGTCGCGGCCGAAACTGCCGATCACCGTGTCCGAACGGCTGGTGACCCTGGTCTCGGAAAACTTGAAGGAAGAACTGGCCAAACGCCATGAACTTCCGGCCGACTTGGCGACGGGCTTGATTCTGCAAAGCCGCGAACACGCCATCATCTCACTTTCCAGCGAGGGTGACGAAGACGACCTGGAAAAGCTGATCCACCATTTGCAAGAAAACGGACGATTGACGCCGTCCATCGTACTTAGAGCGCTGTGCCTTGGGGATCTTAATTTTTACGAAGTCGCCATGGCCAAGCTGGCGGATGTGCCGCTGGTCAACGCCCGCCTGTTGATCCACGATTCGGGGTCTTTGGGGCTAAAGGCCATTTACGAAAAGACGGGCCTCCCCGAAACCCATTTCCCGGCTGCGCGCGCCGCCATCGACGTGGCGCGGGAGACCGATTACGACGGCGGCGAACACGACCGCGAACGCTACTCCCGGCGGATGATCGAGCGCATTCTCACCCAATACGGCGACCTCGGCGTGGATTTCGAGGCTGATGATCTTGAATACCTGTTGGCCAAGATGGGCGATCTGCCGGCCGACAGCCTGGATGTCGGCTGGAAGGAATTGTCGCCGAAAACCGGCCGTCTCGAGTGATCGATTTTTCGATGGCCGTTCGACGCCGACAACGGCGGACTATTCGGGCGCTTGCGTGGTCAGCCGGTCGCGGATCAGCCCGAAAAATACCGGCGGCGCGTCGTCGCCGGTGAATTGCCACCCCAGATGGGCGCCGCAGCCGCGGCATAGGGCCACTTGCCAGCTGTAGCCCTGGAACCAGGTGAACTCATCGGTCGATTTTCCCGCCGCCACCGCTCCGGGGGCTTCCTTGAAGCAACGGATGTCGAAGATCATTCCGGCGGGATTGAAAAACGTATGTTCGTGGCCGCCGTCCACGCTGATCAGCCACCGTCCCGTGGTGATCAAATGGCCGCAATTGGCGCAGTAGAACTTTTCCTCGTCCTCTTTGCCGAGTTCCTCGACGTCAGGGCGCTGATCGAGCTTTTGGTTCTGCTCCGGCGACTTCCGGAACAGCACTGGGATCGGCGCCAAGCGGCGGCCGATCGTCGCCGGGCTATTGGCCTCGTTCGGCCGGCGTTCATCCATCGGTTTCCCCAATACCTTTAAATATGAACTCTTTGGATGGAAAACGGAACGCCGCTCGTCATTTCGCCATTGCGCCCCGCGGCCCGCCTTTCCGGACATTGACAGACCGCCGCCGAGCCCCTATTTTCCGCGCCTCGACTGCCCGGCCTTTGTCGGCAAATCGGGATTGGACTCATGAAGGTAAAAAATTCCCTGAAGTCGGCGAAACTGCGTGACAGAAACTGCCGTATCGTCCGCCGACGCCGCCGCGTTTACGTGATCAACAAACGCAACCCGCGTTTCAAGGCGAGGCAGGGCTGATCCTTTTGGCGTTTTTCTTCCGGCGTCTTCGGTTCCCGCGACCGCGCATCTAGTGGTCCAAATCTGGCATATGGTACCCATACGACGGCTTTCCGAGTTCATCCGGCTAGGCGCGTGGCGCGCCTGCCTGCGCGAAGCCGGAGCTTCGCTTCGGCAAAGGCAGGCCGTGATGCCTCGCATCACAAGCGCCGCGCAACGGCGCCGGGGG
>JAUXMA010000103.1 GCA_030623425.1 Rhodospirillaceae bacterium | reverse complement strand
TGATCAATCAACAATTTTCACGTTAAAAATTAACATAAATTTTTTGATGGTGCATTTATGCAACAGGATGGTACGTCTGTTTTGTCAATCATTAACCGGTTGATTTCCCCGCCGAACCCTCCCGAATTTCAGAGCCTCGATCAGCCGGCGAGCGTTGGCCCATTGTTGTCACCATAGGCCTAATGAATCCGTTAACAGGTTGAGTCCGTGGCTTCAATAATTTGCCCCGTCGTTTTTCTGGAAAAGGTTACCCGTTGTCAACCACCCGCCGAAGTTTTATTCTCCGCAAAACCATTTTGATGATTGGGGAAGGGCTATGTATCGTTCTTGGGGCACGTATTCGCGTTGCGCAAACAAGATCCTATTTTTCCTGAGTTTCCTTCTTGCGGCTCATCTTGCCATGGCGGAGGAGCTCCCGGCGCACGCGGTTGTCGAGGAATTCCATGACAGCTTGCTGGCCATCATGAAAGAGGCGAAGCAACTTGGCAGCAAGGGACGTTACGAACAATTGGCGCCTAAATTCGATCAGGCATTCGATAAACGTCGGATGATTCGGGTCGCAACCGGCCGATTCTGGAAAGATGCGGGCGAAGCCAAACAGGCCGATCTCCTCGCCGCCTTCCGGCGAATGAGCATCAGCACTTACGCCTCCCAATTCGATAGTTATTCCGGCCAGGCCTTCGAAACCGTCGGCGAAAGAACGGGACAGAAAGAAAGAGCGCTGATCGAAACCCGGATTGTCGATCGCGATGGCCCAAAAGCGGATCTCACTTACGTTTTAGAGAAAGTCAAGGGCCATTGGTTGATTGTCGACATTCTGCTCGACAATTCCATCTCCCAGTTGGCCGTACGCCGTTCCGAATACCGCCGCTTGCTGGGCAAGCAAGGCGTCGATGGGCTGATCGCCGCATTGAACCGGCTGGCCGACAACCTCATCGCCCCGTAGCCGCTTTAACGCACCGCCGAAGGCTTTTTCAAAGGAAACATCGCCCCCAGCAGCAATCCCCACAGTATCCAAAAGATTTCACGGAATCGCCGGATCAAGGCGACGGCGATGCCGGCCACCGGCGAACCGGTCATGGCCGAACAAATCAGCAAGAACGTTCCTTCCTGGGCACCGATGCTGGAGGGGATGAAAAACGTGCTGGTACGCACCAATTGCGCCGCCGCCTCGATGATCCAGGCATCCGTCAGCGAGACCGGATAGCCAAGAAAAGCCATGCTGTAATAAATTTCCAGGACGCCGATCAACCAGTTGACGAAGGCCAACAAAATAGCCCAGGAAAACCGCCTCAGATGACGGGTGTAAAACCGTACCAAGCGTTCGTCCACGTCGCGGACAAGATGCATCACCTTTTCGACACCGCGGGTAAATCGCCACCGGCTGATCCAGGTTCCCGTGATGGTCGAAACTTTCAGCCGTTGGATGAAAAAAAACAGGGCCGTTCCCAGGCCGAGGGCAAAAAGCCCCATGCCAGCGAAAGCCTTGTAGGATGTCGGGAGAACAGGCGATGCCCACATCAAAGCGAACCCCATGGCAAGGAAAATCACCAGCGCCAGCATGTTGATGGTTTTGCCGATGAGCAGAGACGCCGTTCCTTCGCGATAGCCGATGTCATAATACTTTTTCAACAGGACCGCTTTCACCGGTTCGCCGCCCATGCTCGCCATCGGCAAAATGCTGTTGAAAACCTCGCCGACCATCCGCACCTTCCATACCCGGTACAACCAAGTCAGGTTGAGGGGAATCAAGGTCAAGGCCATGTGCCAGGTGAACGAATCGATCACAAAGGCAACGAGATAAAGGCCCAGGATGACGGTGATTCCCCAGCCCACAAGGCCGACACGTTCGACCACCTGGGCAACCTCGATCTCGCTAACGACAAAGACAAGCAGTCCCAAACCAACCAGCAGAAAAAGATATTTCAGGTACCGCACTTCAGCGCCCCTCAAACGTGATAATCGCGGGCTCCGCGCACGAACTGGGTCATCCAGTAAACATGCGCGCCGATCGCCCCGGCGGGGAGCAAAAGCCAGGTCAGGTCGATCACAGCCAGGGCCAGAACGATAAAACAGAAATCGGCGCGGGCGAATTCGCGAAACGTCATCAGCATCCATTGCTTCCAGTCTTCCGGCCTCGGCAGGTGGTCATCGTTCCTCCGGCTGGTGGTATCGAACGCATCCCCCGTCTCGAGGCGAAGCCGGGCATCGACGGCCACCCCGATGAAATAGTTGATGGTGCCTCCGGCGGCGGCGATGAAACCAAGCCACAACCAAAGGCTGTCTCCACTCTCTTTGGCGACGCCGGCGCCGAGGGCGGCGAAAAAACCGGCGTGAATCACCCAGTCGACGAAAGTATCGAATTTGTCGCCGAATTCGGAAGTCTGGTTTTTGAAGCGCGCGACCTCGCCATCGCAGTTGTCAAGGATGTAGCACAGCATGAAAAGCGTTGCCCCGCCCAACGTCCATGAAAACCCGCCCTGCAAGAGGCCCCAGCAAGCGGCCAGGCCCATCGCCAGGGACGTCGCCGTGACTTGGTTCGCGGTCACCGGAAGTTGGATGATGACGGGGGAAACCCGCGCCGAAATATGCCGGACCAAAGGAAACAGGCGAACCGCCGTTGGATCCATTCAAGAAGCTCCCTGCTCCGCCGCTCCCCTCCAAAACACCATCAAGGCCGGCAGGACGACCAGAGTGCATGCCAAAGTCAGGGTAATGGAAATGGCCAACAGCAACCCCATGCTCGATGTTCCAGGATGGCCGGACAAAGCGATTGTGCCAAACGATCCGATGGTGGTCAGTCCACTAAAAACCACGGCGCGGGGGGTGCTGGTCACGAAGACGCCGGCGGTGTCGCCCTCGTTTCGCCGCCGCAGCACCAGATGAATGCCGCTCGCCACGCCCAGCCCGAACAGCAAGGGCAGGACAATGACGTTGGCGTAATTGAACGAAAGGCCCAACAGAACCGACGTGGCGATGGTCAGCAGGACCGCCAGCAATAAAGGTATGAACACCAAAACCACGTCCTTGAAAGACTTCAAAATCACCGCCAGCAGCACCGATATCATGACCACCGCCAGCACCGCCGCATCGCCGACGGCGGCGACCACCACTTTCCCCGCCTCGAAGATAACGACGGGCGAGCCGCTGGCCTGGGGGGCCAGCTTGCGTACGGCACCGACGAAACGGGCCAGCGCGTCCCTATCCTGCATATTTTCCTTTGGATAAACCTCGACTCGCGACCTACCGTCGGCGGCGACATGGCGTTTTTTTAAACTTTCGGGAAGAGTTCCGATGGAAATCGGTTCCGCCGTCAGCGATAGTTTCAGCATCAACAGCCGCCTCGGCAGGGACGACAACAACCGGTTTTCAAGATCGGCAAAGTCCGGCGCGGTGCGCAAAGCGTTGAGCAATGATTTCGCTGCCGCTCCCTGCCCTTTCGCCGAAGCGGCCAGAAGCTGCAATTTGTCGCCAAGAACTTCGAGAGAGGATTCGATTTCCTCCATCGTCGGCGCCGGCATGTTTTGCCGGGCCGCCAGGGCCGGCGACAGAAACAGGCCCATGGTCCCGATAATATCCAATTTCTCGTCCTGGTCGGCGGGAACGTAATCGAACAGGGTTATCGTCTCCTTCACTTGCTCGAGGCGGGCGAGCTTGGCGGCCAAATCCCGGGCTTCGTCCAGGTTTTTCGTGAGGACGGTGATGGAATAAGGACTGGTGCGGCTGTCATTCATGAGATCGAAAAGGGTGCTGACCGATTCGGTGTTCGGATCCTTCAGGTTCATGGGATCGAAATCGAAGCGGGCTTGCGGCAACAGGACGGCGGCGGCCAAACCAAGGGCCAAGGCTCCCCAAAGGATAGCGCCGGCATGCCCCAGAACCAAAGTCGACCCCGCGAAGCGACGCCCCCCAGCCGCTGTCCCCCTGGTCATGCCGAGCGGCATCAAGGTCAGAATGGCGGGAAGAACGGTCAGATTGGCGAAAAAAGCGATGAACATGCCGGTTCCGGCGATCAGCCCAAGTTCCGCCAGTCCCAGATAAGGCGTCGGCAGGAAGGAATAGAAAGCCATGGCCGCCGCCACGGCGGACAGGGTCAATGCCCCGCCGACGTCCTTCGCGGCGTAACGTAAAGACGCCGTGTGGGAAGCGGCCCGGTTGATTTCCTCTTTGTAGCGGAGGCCGAAATGAATGCCGAAATCGACGCTCAAACCAATGAACAGTACGGCGAACGCCACTGAAATCAGGGTCAGCTGACCGATGGCGACAATGGCGAATCCGGCGGTCCAAATCAGGCCCATGATCAGGGTGGCCAGCGTCGCGAACACCAGACGCGGCGAGCGCAGACCGCCCAGCAACAATCCAACGACCAGAATCAGGGACAGGAAGGCGGCTAAACCCATGCCTTTCTCGACGGTCTTGAATTCTTCCTGGGACAACGCCGCCGAACCTGTCAAACGGACCCGGACACCATGGTCTTGATCCAACTTCAAGTCGGCGGCGATCCGCCGCAAGGCCCCCATGGCGGCGGTCGCCGGTTGCAGGGAGGTGAAATCGAGAGCGGGTTGGATTTGAATGAAACGTCTTGCCACCTCTTCCTCGTCACCGTCGCCCATCATCAGGCGCTGCCAGGAGAGACGACGGAATCGTCCCTCCGCCTGGGCCTCGATGACTTCGGCGATGGCGGTAAGCACCTTTTCGATCTCTATCGCGGTTCCGTCCTCCTTGAGAACCTCGTCGATGGCGAGCCCCAGCATCCGAAACAGGCCGCGCAAGGTTGGGTCGCGCCATAAAGTGCCAAGGAAGGGTTGCGCCTCGGCCAGCCGGTCGCTGAGATCGGCCAGTTCATCCAACTCCATAAGCAACAGCCCGTTGCGGTGAAAAAAGTCTTCCCCCCTCAAATCGTAAATGCCGCCGAACAGCTCCGGTTTTTTCCGTAGCCGCGCCGTCAAAACCGCGGCCGCGTCGTCGGCAAGATCCGGAGTCTCGCCGTCGATGACGATGAGGATGTTGTCCGAGAACTGCGGAAAGGCCTTACCGAGCGCCCGGGATTGTTTGCGGTATTCCAATTCCGGCGACATCATGTCGGATAGATCGGTGTTGATGGCCATGTTGTTTTCCAAGTACACCGCGACTCCCAAGGTTACGGCTACCGAGACCAAAAGGACGATGAGGGCAAACCGGCGAACCAGATCGACCCAACGGACTAGAAAGCCGCGGTAGGTTTTGAAGGCGGTTTCAATCATGGCGTAGGCACTGTCTTTTGACGGCGCTTATAGCCCTGTTGGCGCCCGTCGGACAAGGGTGCGCCCATTCGATGCCACTTGACATGGCCGGATGGGCGCCGAAGGCGCCCGTGGCCGGGAATGGTCGTGTTTCGGCAGGCAACGAAGGGGCGCGATCAACAGCGCCGATGGCGAGACTGCCAGCCCCTTCGCCGGCGTGCGAACCGTCAACGCCGGGGAAACACAAGCTTTCGGAAGAACCGCCGCCGATAACGTGGTATCGATCCTCATCATCACCTCTACCGTGTTCATCTAATTACTAAAAATCATCATCATCTTCTTCTTCGTCCTCCGCCGACTTTTTAAGTTTCGGCAACCATTTGCGGCGAGTCAAAAAAGCGATGAGCCCGCCGGCGGCAAAAAGAACGAACAAACCGGCGGCAATGCTTATCCAGATTTTGGTCCCGACTGTTTTTTCCGCGTCGCCCTTGGCTGCCGTCTCCGGCTCCTCGGAAATTTCTCCCGTTTTAATCTTCATTTCATGGGCCAGATCGGGAATTTCGAACGCCTTTTTTTCCTCGACCGGCACCGATTGTGTCTCGAACGGCTCCGCGAACACGACTTGGCCGAAACAAAGCCGTGGAATCACGGTTTCGTCGGGCAACGCCAGTCTGGACAGGGATCTGGCCGAAATCTGGTCGCCATCGGCAAAATAGCGAATGAGAAGATCGGGCTTCCCTTTCGCCTTAAGTCTGAACCCCACGTCTTCCATAATTCCGTCGCCGTTCCGATCGATCGTAAAGACCTGAGAAAGCCAGTAAGTCGTTCCCTTGATCGAGTGTTCTCCTTGTTTCCAGAACTCGCTCAAGGACTTGTCGCAAGGCTTCCCCGTAGGCACGGGTGCCGTGGGTTTCGGGGCGGCCGGTTCCGGGACGGCCGGTTCCGGGACGGCCGGTTTCGGGGCGGCCGGTTCCGGGACGGCCGGTTCCGGGACGGCCGGTTCCGGGACGGCCGGTTCCGGGACGGCCGGTTCCG
>JAUXMA010000323.1 GCA_030623425.1 Rhodospirillaceae bacterium | reverse complement strand
TGACAAGGCGCGAAACGCTTTACGAGAGATCCGCGAACGCATGGCCAAGGAAGCGGAGATGCGTCATCAGGAACTCGCCGAGCGGCTTGCCGCCGAGATCAAGACCACCGAAGCACGCATCGCCGTGGCCAAGGACAAAGCCGTCGCCGGAATCCACGACGTGGCCGCCGAAGTGGCTCTGGCGGCGGTCGAGAAGCTGGTCGAGGAAACGGTAAACGAGAAAACGGTGAACGCGGCCGTCGCCGCCACCCTGAAAGGGCGCCAATGATGCGGGCTTTGGCCGCCGAAACGGCCGCCGGACAGAGCGAGCCATTCTACGCCTCGCCTGAATTCTGGGTTTTTGTCGCTTTCGTCATTTTTGTCGCCGCCGCCGGCCGGACGGTTTTCGCCAAAATCACCAAGGCCCTGGACGAGCGGGCCGCGGCCATCAAGCAGCAGATCGAGGAAGCCACCCGCCTGCGCGAGGAAGCCCAGGATCTTCTGGCAACCTATGAACGCAAACAGCGGCAAGCGGCCAGCGAGGCGAAAGAGCTCCTCGATCAGGCCCGCATGGATGCCGATCGGCTGGGCCAGCAAGCCGCCCTTGCGTTGGAAAAATCGCTGAAACGACAAGAACAGTTGGCCCTTGAACGGATCGCCCAGGCCGAGGTCGAGGCGATAGAGAAAGTCCGCGATGCCGCCATTGACATCGCCTTGGAGGCGAGCCGTCGGCTGCTGGCCGGAAAGGTCAAGGGCAAAATGGCCGATGCCTTGATCGAAGACGCCATCAAGGAATTGCCCAAGAAACTGCATTAGAGCAAATCCAGTTTGATTGGAATCGCCAAAGGCTTCTCATCAATCTGGAGAGTTTGCTCTAACTTAGAGCATTTTCCGATCAAATGTAATCGCTTCGCTTAGTGCTCCGCCCTTTCCGCCATTCATCCCGTGCCTGTCATTTTGCCCCGATCCAAGGGGAACTCAAGGCCGAAGCCGCGCCATGCGCGGTGCCGCGTAGCGGCAGCCTTCAAGCCCCGGCCGTCGCATAGCCTGCAAGGCTAAGCTGCGTGGGGGCGTACGGCCTTAGCGATTTTCTCGGCCTGGTCACGTCTGAGGACGGCAAGATCGAAACTCTGTTGCAGGTTTAGCCAGAATTCAGCCGAGGTGCCGAAAAAACAGGAAAGGCGATAAGCCGTGTCCGCGGTGATCGATCTCTTGCCGTTTAGGATCGCCGTGATCCGATTTGTGGGAACATCCAGGGCCCGGGCAAGGGCGTTTATGGACAGCCCCAATTCGTCAAGCTCATCGCGCAGGTGTTGTCCGGGATGAATCGGAGGCAGGTTGACCTGAACAGGCGTTTTCTTAGTGGTAATCCGTGATTTCGACATTGTGAGCATCTCCGTTTTCATCATCCCAGTAGAAGCAAATGCGCCACTGCATGTTGATGGCGATGCTGTACTGGCCCTTTCTGTCTCCACGTAACGCTTCGAAGCGGTTGGATGGAAGACGCATCAAGTCCTCCTTGCACGTTGCATTGTTAAGGACGTTCAACCGCCGCCGTGCTTGTGCCTCGAACGATTGGAACTTGCGCACCTGTTTTCCTTCGAGAAACAGGTGCGTTTCCTTTGTAGCAACGGTTTTGATCACGACGCGTATGATAACACCAATATGGTGTTATCTCAAGCATAACAGATAGAAAATTCAACATTCAAGACTTGACCCCATATTCGCTGGTCGGCAACCTGGTGGGCAGCGGCCTCAAGGCCCGTGCGCGGGCCGGCGACGCCGCCAAGCTGGAGCTGTCCAACAATCTCCGCAAGGAACGTCCGACCGACGAGGAATTGGAGGCTGGTGAGACTTACCCCGTTGAGGCTGGCAGCGGTTGACGGATCGTTGTTACAGGGAATGTCGGCGTCGGCGCGGGCACGAGATCGCTCCGACGTTGACGCACCACAGATCATCGTGCATTTATTGCGAGGCTAGTACCAATTTTGGAAAAAAGCTTTCCTTGCGAGCGGCGGGTTGATATGCGGGTTGCCGAATCGATAAAGCGGAAGTTGACCGAGGCATTGTCGCCTCGGCGACTGAACGTGGTCGATGAATCCCACCATCATGTCGGCCATGCCGGCGCCCGGCCGAGTGGGGAAAGCCATTTCCGGGTGGAAATCGTCGCCGCCGTTTTCGCGGGAAAGTCCCGCACCGACCGCCAGCGGATGGTTTACGCCGCATTGGCCGACGAACTGAAGGCCGGGCTCCACGCTCTGGCCCTGAAAACCTTGACCCCGGAAGAGGATTCGGCGGTCGATTGCGACCGTTGAAATGTTTTCTCTCCGGAATGTCGACGGTTAAAAATTGGGTTCTTCACCGAATCTCGTGGAGAGTAGAGTTGATAGAGATTTTTTCGTGGCATGCGATTTCCCCCCGGGAGGCGGATTGGTGTCGACCTTGCCGTCACGTCCCGCCAGCATCGGATGAACGGCGGAAACCGCCTTTGTGGACGAAGACGCCTCGTTACCCCGGAAATCGACGAAGAACCAAATATTAGCGGGCGTGGCGGAACAGGTAGACGCGCCGGACTCAAAATCTGCTTCCGGCGACGGAGTGTGAGTTCGAGTC
>JAUXMA010000279.1 GCA_030623425.1 Rhodospirillaceae bacterium | reverse complement strand
CGGATCGACGCGGAAATCCCCCCGGCCCCGGTAGCCGTATGCGTCCACCGTCGAATGGAGCAGCAGCAAGGCGTCCATGCGTCGATGGTCCCAGCCGGCGGCCATGCGGGCGAGCGTGCTTTGCGTGCCGTTCAGCCACAAGATGTCGGCATTGACGGCGTAGAACGGCTCCGCGCCCAAGAGAGGCAGGGCCTTGGCTATGCCGCCCCCCGTATCGAGAAGCTCGTCCTCGGATGAAAACAGCAACTCCGGGCGGCGGCCTTTCCATGGCCGGCGCTGGCGTCTTCCCAAATGCTGTTCGATCAGGTGACCCAGGTGATGGAGATTGAACACCACCGTTTCGACGCCCGCTTCCTCCAGGCGGTCAAGGGTCCAGTCGAGCAAGGCCTTTTCCCCCACCTTGACCAGCGGTTTCGGCAGGCGGTGAGTGATTGGACGCATGCGCTTGCCGAGTCCGGCGGCCAGCACCATCGCCCGAGGCGGGGCGCGGGCGCCGCTGTCTCCGGTCGAGCGCTTGTTGGGGCTTGTCATTCTTGTCATTGGACCGTTTCCTCGCGGGGCGGGGCTCTCATCTCTTGCGGAACGTGTTTTTCGAACCAAGCGGCGACGGCGGCGAGGGACGGGTGCTCGAGGGACCGTGCCAACAACCGCCACAGCCTGGGAATATGAACAAGATAGCCGGACTTGCCGTCGCGGACCGATAGGCGGGTGAAAATACCGATCACTTTCGCATGTCTCTGGGCGCCAAGAATGGCGTAAACGGTCTCGAAGGCTTGCCGGTCCCGGTCGGGGAAAGCGGCATGGTAGCGGTCCAGCATCGCCCTCGCCAGTCTATCGTCGATGTCCCGGCGGGCATCCTCCAGGAGAGACATCAGATCGTAGGCGGCGGCTCCCGCCACCGCGTCCTGAAAATCCAAAAGACCGCAGGCCTTGATGCCGGGCCTATCCGGCAGCAAGATCAGATTGTCGACATGATAATCTCTCAGCACCAGGGTCCGGGGCTGGGCGTGGACGAGGGGGAAAAGGTCGAGCCAAGCGTCGACGTAGCTTTGCCGGACGGGCTCGGGCGTCGCCGTCCCCGTCGCCCGCGGCAGGTACCAATCGGTGAGCCAAGTGGCCTCGCCAATAAGCATTTCGTCGTCGTAGGCGGGGAGGCCGGCCGGCACCGCCGCCGGCCGGCCGTGCAGGCCGATCAGCAGGTCGACGGCGAGGGCGTAAAGGGTTTCCTCGTCGCCGCCGGCGGCGAGCAAGGAGGTATAGGTGTCGTCGCCCAGGTCTTCGAGCAGCAGCAGGCCGGCCGTTTCATCCAAGGCGAGGATAGCGGGCGCGCTCAATCCCAGTCTTAGCAAATGACGGGCCATGACGACGAAGGGGCGGACGTTCTCTTGCGGCGGCGGCGCGTCCATCAATATCGCCCGCCGCCGGCCATCGAGCAAACGCGAATAGCGGCGAAATGAAGCGTCCCCCGCCAATGTCGAACGTTCCGCCTCGTCCCAGCCGGCGCGCTTGAGGAATGCATCGATCGATGCGGCGCGATCAGACATCGATGTCCGCTTCCTTCAGCCGCCCCGCCCAGTTGCCGCGGCCGGTGAGCGTCGCCCGGCGGCTGTTGGCGTCGCCGCCGTGCGCCAGGGTCAGCCAACAATGGTCGCCGGGCAGGAGCCGGCCCAGCCGCTCCGGCCATTCGATCAGCGAAATGCCGTCGGCGAAGGCCTCCTCGATTCCCAGCTCGAAAACCTCGTCCGGCCCGGCCAAGCGGA
The DNA here is from genome assembly GCA_030623425.1 of Rhodospirillaceae bacterium. Taxonomy (GTDB): domain Bacteria; phylum Pseudomonadota; class Alphaproteobacteria; order Rhodospirillales; family 2-02-FULL-58-16. The sequence continues at coordinate 1,297 of JAUXMA010000279.1, read as the reverse complement.
ACAGGTCGAAGTGATAGACGGTGACCGTGTCCAGATCATAGGCCTGGACCAAAGTGAACGTCGGGCTGGGGATTTCCTCGGGGTTTGGCGCCAGCGCGTTGATGAAAGCGCGGGCGAAGACGGTCTTGCCGGTGCCGAGCTCGCCGGCCAGCGCGAAAACGTCGCCCGCCCTGGCCAGCCTGGCCAAGGCCCCGGCGAGGGCGGCCGTCGCCGCCTCCGAGGCCAAGTCGATGACGACGGAAGGGTCCGTTGATTGGGCCTCGGGCATGTCCCGTCTTTCCATCCGCTCGCCAACAGGCCACAATGCGGGGGCCTACGACAGTCGTTCGCCAAGTTGCTAAACAGCGCGCGAATAATAACCCCGCGGGCCGGCGAGTTTCCATGACCAAAACGCCCGAAAGCACCGATGTGGCGATTATCGGCGCCGGCCCCGCCGGTTTGTTCGCCGTTTTCGAATGCGGCATGATGAACATGCGCTGTCACGTCATCGACGTGCTGGAGGCGGTCGGCGGCCAATGCCAGGCCCTCTACCCGGAGAAACCCATTTTCGACATTCCCGGCCATCCCGAGATCCTGGCCGGCGATCTGGTGATCAAGCTGGAACGGCAGGCGGCGCCGTTCGATCCCGTCTATCATCTGGGCCAGCAGGTGGTGAAGCTGGCGCAAGGGGAACGGGGGCGCTGGCTGCTGGAAACCTCGCGGGGCGTTTTGATCGACGCCCGGGTGGTGTTCGTCGCCGCCGGGGTCGGGGCGTTCGGCCCCAAGCGGCCGCCGCTTCAAGGCATCGAGCGGTTCGAGGGCAAAAGCATCCACTACCTGGTCAAAAACCGCGAGGATTTCCGGGGAAAAAAAGTAGTCATCGCCGGCGGCGGCGATTCGGCGGTGGACTGGGCGATATCGCTCTCCGGGCTGGCGGCGAAGGTTTCCATGGTCCATCGGCGGGCCAAGTTCCGCGCCGCGCCGGCCAGCGCCGAGAAGCTGCAAAAGCTGGCCGATGACGGCGCCGTCGATCTGGTGATCCCCTTTCAACTGGCCGCCATCGAGGGCGATGGCGACAGTTTGGAGGCGGTGCTCGTCCACGACCTGGACGGAAACGAAAGACGCCTGGAGGCGGACGCGCTGCTGGCCTTTTTCGGCCTGTCGCAGAACCTTGGGCCGATCGTCGATTGGGAGCTCGACCTGAACGGCGGCTTGATCGTCGTCGACCCGGCGACCAGCGCCACCAACAAGCCGGGTATTTTCGCGATCGGCGACATCGCCACCTATCCGGGCAAGTTGAAATTGATCCTAAGCGGCT
>JAUXMA010000045.1 GCA_030623425.1 Rhodospirillaceae bacterium | reverse complement strand
GGCGCCATCGGGCGAGGATGAAACCGCCGAAGCGGACATGTCGGCGCCATCGGGCGAGGATGAAACCGCCGCAACGGACATGCCGGCGCCATCGGGCGAGGATGAAACCGCCGCAACGGACATGCCGGCACCATCGGGCGAGGATGAAACCGCCGCAACGGACATGCCGGCGCCATCGGGCGAAGAAGACGGCGCCGAAGAGACAGCGCCCGATGAGGAAACCAACGCCGACAAAGAACAGGCCGTTTCCTCCCCCGAGGACGGTTAACTTTTAGGAATGGACCATGGCTGAAGAGAAGAGTTTCGAACCTTCGGAAATCGAGGCGGCCGAAAAACCCAAAACCGTTGAAAACGGCCAAGCCGAGGCGCCGCCCCCGGAACCTTCGTCAACCCCCGGCATCATCGACATGCCCCGTAGCGCGCAAGACCTGGAGGCGGTCTACGATATCCCTGTTCAGGTTTCCGCCATCCTCGGCAAGACCACCATGCAGGTGAGCCAACTTCTTAAGCTCGGCCGCGGCGCCGTTGTCGAACTGGATCGAAAGGTCGGCGAAGCCATCGACATCTATGTCAACGACCGCTTGGTGGCGCGTGGCGAGGTGGTTGTCGTCGAAGATCGCCTCGGCGTGACGATGACCGAAATCATCAAGTCCGAACAATAAAGGCAGACTCGATGGCCGACAGCGAGCCAGGGTTCCAGGTCACTGCGGCCAAGTCTTCCATGGATTTGGCGACGGTTCTCGGTCTTATCTGCGGTTTCGGTTTGATAATATCGGCGATTGTCCTTGGCGGCTCGCCGGGATCGTTCATCAATCCGCCATCGGTCTTGATCGTCATTGGCGGCACTCTGGCCGTCACCACCATGTGTTATTCCATACCGGAGGTGATTCACACCTTCAGGGTGGTCATGAAAACGGTTTTTTACAGCGCCCGCGATCCTTCCGAAGCGGCAACCCAGGTTCTGCAGGTGGCCGAAATGGCGCGCAAGCAGGGGGTTCTGGCCCTGCAAAACGTGCTCGAACCCATGCAAGGCGAGCCCTTCCTGCACAAAGGCATGTCCATGGTCGTCGACGGCACCCCAGGCGAGGAAGTGGAGGTCATCATGCGCCGCGACATGAACGCCACGGTTCAGCGTCACGTTAAAAGCACCGGCGTGCTTCGCAAGGCGGCCGAGTTTGCCCCCGCCATGGGCCTGATCGGGACTCTCATCGGTCTGGTCCAGATGCTCGGCAATCTGGATGACCCCTCGACCATCGGGCCTTCCATGGCGGTGGCGCTTCTCACCACCTTTTACGGCGCCGTCCTCGCCAACATGGTCTTTTCGCCCCTGGCCGCGAAACTTGAACGCAACTCGGCCGAAGAGGCCATGATCAACAATGTCTACTTGATGGGCGCGGCCTCGATTGGCAGGCAGGAAAACCCGCGCCGGCTCGAGATGCTGCTCAACAGCGTCCTGCCGCCATCAAAACGCGTCCAGTATTTTGACTAGGACAGTGCACTGTCCTAGAGCTGGCGCAAGGGAAAGTTGAATCATGCAATTGCTCATCATCGGCACCTTGGCGGGTCAGATCGGCGGCGCCTCCCGGATCGCCATCTCGCGTGGCGCCAAGGTGCTGCAAACGGACGATATCGAAAGCGGTCTCAAGACGTTGCGTTCGGGCAGCGGCGTTGACTTGGTGATGGTCGATGTCACCCTCGATATCGGAATGCTGATCCGGAGCTTGAATTCCGAGCGCATCACCGTCCCCGTGGTTGCCGTGGGCATCGGCAACGATTCCCAAACCGCCGTCCGCGCCATCAAGGCCGGCGCCATGGAGTACCTGCCGCTGCCTCCCGACCCCGATCTCATTGCCGCCGTTCTGGCCGCCGTCAGCGAGGAAAGTTCGGCAATCGTTTTCAAGGATGCCGGCATGGACGAGTTGTTCAAATTGGCCGAGCACGTGGCCCCTAGCGACGCCAGCATCATAGTCACTGGGGATTCGGGCACCGGTAAGGAACTGCTGGCCCGTTACCTGCACGGGAAAAGTCCGCGCGCGCAAAAATGTTTCGTTGCCATCAACTGCGCGGCGATCCCCGAGAATCTCCTCGAATCCGAGCTTTTCGGTTACGAAAAGGGCGCCTTTACGGGCGCCGTCGGGCGGCGCATCGGCAAGTTCGAGGAAGCCAGCGGCGGCACGCTGCTCCTCGATGAGATCAGTGAAATGGATCCCCGGCTGCAGGCGAAACTATTGCGCGTCATCCAGGAACGGGAAATTGACCGCCTCGGCGGAAACAAGCCGATTAAGGTGGATGTGCGGATCATCGCCACGTCGAACCGAAATATGGAACAGGAAGTGGCGAACGGGAATTTCCGAGAGGACCTTTTCTTCCGCCTCAATGTGATCTCTCTTCATATTCCGTCGCTTCGCGAAAGGCCTGAGGATATCGGTATCCTGGCGGAACATTTTGTCAAGAAATACGCCAAGGCCAACGGCGTGGAACCGTTGCCACTTTCGGCCGAGGCCAAGAAAATGCTCTCCAAGCATCCCTGGCCCGGCAATGTGCGCGAGCTTGAGAACACCATTCACCGTGCCGTTCTCATGGCCAGCGGCGAGAAAATCGACGCCGAGGCCATTTCCCTCACGGGCTTCCTCACCACCGGCGGGCCGGAAGAAAACACCTCCACCACGGAGAGCGCATCCGGTCTTGTCGGATGCACCGTCGCCGAGGTGGAAAGGAACCTGATCATCGATACCTTGCTTCATTGCTTGGGCAACAGGACCCATGCCGCCAACATCCTCGGCATTTCCATCCGCACCCTCCGCAACAAGTTGAAACAATATAACGAGGATGGGTTTGCGATACCCCAAGCCGGCGAATCCGAACGCCCGGCGGCATTGAAATGAACCTTCAAGGTCGATAAGCGGACATGGCCGAAGCAACACCTGGAGCGACAACGGCAACGGAAACCGGCGCGGACTTCAGCAAACTCCTGAAGTTCCTGAGCGGTCGCGGCGATATCGCCCTCGCTCTCGGTGTCGTCACCATTCTGGTGGTTTTGATCTTGCCCTTGCCGACCTGGCTGATGGACGTCAGCCTGGCCTTTTCGATAAGCTTTGCGGTGCTCATCCTGATGACGGCGTTGTTCGTCGTGAAACCGCTTCAATTCAACAGCTATCCGACGATTCTATTGCTCGCCACCATGGTCCGGCTGGCTCTGAACCTGGCATCGACCCGGCTGATCCTCGCCCATGGCCACGAAGGGACCCAAGCCGCCGGCAAGGTGATCCAGGCTTTCGGCGGCTTCGTCATGGGCGACAATTTCGTCATCGGCATTATCGTTTTCGGCATCCTGGTCATCGTCAACTTCATCGTCATCACCAAGGGTTCGGGGCGCATCGCCGAAGTCTCCGCCCGCTTTACCCTGGACGCCATGCCCGGCAAGCAGATGGCCATCGACGCCGATCTCTCGACCGGCCTGATCGATGAGGACGGGGCGCGGGCGCGGCGCAAGGAGCTCGAGGACGAAAGCACCTTTTTCGGGGCCATGGACGGTGCCTCGAAGTTCGTCCGCGGCGACGCCATTGCCGGTCTTTTGATCACCTTCATCAACATCGTCGCCGGCATGATCATCGGCGTTGCCCAAATGGATCTGACTTTTGCCCAGGCGGCGGACACTTATACCCGGTTGACGGTGGGCGACGGCTTGGTGACGCAGATTCCGGCCCTGATCGTTTCCACCTCGGCCGGCTTGATGGTCACCAAGGCCGGCATCGAAGGAGCAACGGATAAGGCGCTGTTCTCACAGCTTGGCGGTCAGCCCAAGGCCATGGGCTTGGTTTCCTTCCTGCTTGCCGCTCTGTCGCTCTTGCCGGGCATTCCGATGATCCCCTTTATCTCACTGGCGGCCATCACGGGGGGTATTGCCTGGTATGTGTACAGGGATCAAACACGGCTGGCCGATGAAACGCGCCTGCGCGCCGAAGAGGAAGTCGGCGAACCGGCCAAGGTCGCCGAAGAGCCCATCTCCACGGCCTTGCGCATTGACATTCTGCGCTTGGAACTCGGCTATGGCTTGCTGGCCTTGATCAACAACCCGAAAGAAGGGCAAAAGCTGACCGACCAGATCAAGGCCCTGCGCCGCCAGTTGGCCTCCGACATGGGTTTCGTCATGCCGAGCGTGCGCATCCAGGACAACATGCAATTGCCGGCCAACTCCTACCTGATCAGGGTCAAGGAGATCGAGGCCGGTGGCGGCGACCTCAGACCCAACATGCTTCTCGTCATGGACCCGCGCGGCGAGGACATCACCCTTGCCGGCGAAAAGACCAGCGAACCGACATTCGGCTTGCCGGCCCTGTGGATCGAGGAACCGAACCGCGAGGAAGCGCTGTTCCGCGGCTACACCGTGGTTGACCCGTCAACGGTGATCACCACCCACCTCACCGAGGTGATCAAGGACAACATGCCGGAACTGTTGTCCTACGCCGAAACCCAGAAGCTCCTCGACGAACTGGACAAGGACCAACAAAAACTGATCGGCGACATGATCCCGACGCTCATATCCTTGGGCGGAGTCCAGCGGATATTGCAGAACTTGTTGGCGGAACGGATTTCCATCCGCGACCTGCCGACCATCCTGGAAGGCATTTCGGAAGCCTGCGGCCACACCCGCAACGTCCTCATGATCACCGAGCAAGTTCGCACCCGCCTGGCTCGCCAGATCAGCGACATGAACACCTCCGAGGCGGGCTACATTCCGCTGATTACCTTGTCTCCCGAATGGGAGCAGGCTTTCGCCGAATCCCTTGTTGGCAAAGGCGACGACAAGCAGCTGTCGATGGCGCCAAGTCGCTTGCAGGAGTTCATCTCAACCCTTCGCGGCACTTTCGAACGCCAGGCCATGATGGGGGAAAGTCCCGTGCTGCTGTCCAGTCCGGCGATCCGTCCCTATGTGCGCTCCATCGTTGAACGCTTCCGCCCAATGACCATGGTGATGTCGCAAAACGAAGTTCACCCCAAGGTTCGCATCAAGACCGTGGGACAGGTCTAGCTCTTTAGTCGGTGTTGCCCGTCATGCGTCTCAAGTCTTATTTCGCGCCGTCGATGGCCCGGGCAGCATCATGATCCCGTCGCCGGCGCCCGCTCCGCGCCCATCCGCCCGGACCAAGGGAAAGAACATGATCGCCGTCGCCTCCGGCAAAGGCGGCGTTGGCAAGACTTGGCTCGCCATTAGCCTGGCCCATGCGCTGGCGAAAAGTTCCCTGCGCATTTTGCTGTTCGACGGCGATCTGGGTTTGGCCAACCTGGACATCCAGTTGGGATTGATGCCCAAACATGACCTGGGCAACGTCATCGCCGGTCAACTGACCCTCAATCAGTCGGTCATGTCCTTTGACGATGGAGGTTTCGACATCATCGCCGGGCGCTCGGGATCGGGGGGGCTCGCCAATATCCCCGCCAGCCGCCTGCAAATCCTCGGCGACGATCTGATCCTGATGGCGGCGGGGTACGATAAAGTGATCCTGGATTTGAGCGCCGGCGTCGAGCGTACGGTCCGCCAGCTGACGCACAAGGTTGGCACCTGCTTGGTGCTCGCCACCGACGAGCCGACATCCCTTACCGATGCCTATGCCTTCATCAAGATTACCCATATGGAATGTCCCGGCGCCGATATCCGCATCATTGTCAACATGGCCAATTCCATCCGCGAGGGCGAGCGGACGTACAACACCTTGCTTAAAGCCTGTGAAGGATTCCTCAAAATATCGCCGCCGTTGCTGGGCATTATCCGCCGCGACGACAAAGTGCGTGATGCCATCCGCAGTCAGGCGTCGATCCTGACCCGCTATCCCAATTGCGAGGCCGCCACCGACGTGGAAACCATCGCCCGAAAAATTAAGGCATAATGCATCAGCCCCCGGACAGCCATGACCACCGTTGCTCCACCCCCACCGTCAACGCCGCCGCCGCCAACGCCGCCGGCGCCGCCGACGATGACCGTTGTCAACCCGCCTTCATCCCTCGTCCTGGTCAGCCTGGGTTCCATGCTTGAAGGCAGGGTTGTCGCCGACAACGGCCAGGGACAGTTCCAGCTGCAAACCTCCCATGGCGTTCTAACCGTCAACACCAACGTCCTTTTGCCCAAGGGTGGCGCATTGGTGTTGCAGTTGCTCGGCCTGGCGCCGCGGGTTCAGTTGCAGATTTCGACCATCAACGGCAAACCGCCGCATTTGGCCTTGCCGTCACGGGCCGGGATCTTCCCGGCCGCCGCCGCGGCCAAGGGAACGGCGGCATCCACCGCCGTGTCGGGCTCGGGAAACGGCGGCATGTTCCCTGTCAACCTGACCGTCGGAACCACGGTTGCCGCTACCCTTTTGCGCCCGGCTTCCGGAATTGCCGGCGGAACGGCGGCCGCGTCTCTCGCTGGCGGCGAGAGCGATCAGGTTACCCCGGCGGCGACTTCCGGCGGCGACAAACAGAGCCGGCGAAGCGGCCTCAAGGCCGCCTTGAAAGCCTTGGCGGGAAAGGTTGCCGGCGGCGGCATCCTCGGCGGCCGGGGATCGGCCCAGGGATCGCCGCCGGCGGGGGCGGCGGCAACGGCCGGTTCCAAGGGCGTCGCGGCCCAAAACACAGGACTCCAGCAGGCTCGGCCCGGCGCCGTGGTTTTGCCCTCCGGCACTCAGGTCAACGTCAGGATCGTTGCCCTGCAACCGGCCTCGCAAACCGCTGTCGGCGCCCCCGCGTCGCCGTCGGGGGGATCGACCATCCTGGCGGCGGGCCAGAGCTTGACCGGCACCGTCACCGGCACCACCGCCTCGGGCCACCCCATCGTCCCGACCCCGGGCGGAACGTTGGCGCTCGCCACCCGCGGCCCTTTGCCCGCGGGCAGCAGGGTGACCTTCGAGGTGACGGGACCGCCGGTTCCGCCGAAGACTCCCGCCGACGCAAATTCGTTGACTTGGCGCTCGGATTCGATGCTTTCCCGGCAATGGCCGAGCTTAAGCGAAACCCTGGACGTCCTTCGGGAGACCAATCCCGCCGCCGCTCAACATCTGATTCATGCCGTCATTCCCCGTCTGGATTCCCAACTTGCGGCAAACATTCTTCTTTTTCTCGCCGCGTTGCGCGGAGGCGACCTGCGCGGTTGGCTGGGGGAAGGGGTCGAGCGGTCGCTTCAACGCGACAGGCCCAACCTGCTGGGCCGGCTCAGGGACGATTTCGGAAAGCTCGGGGGCGGCGGCGAGGAACCGGCGAAAACGGACTGGCGGGTCATTCCCATACCGCTTTACAACGGCGCCGAGATCGAGCAGATCCGCCTGTTCATGCGCCGCCACGGCGGCGAGGATCAGGACCAGGACAAAAGTCAGGGAGGTATCCGTTTCGTCATCGATCTGAACTTGAGCCGTTTGGGGCGTTTGCAGCTTGACGGCCTGGTCCGCGACTATCGCAAGAACCTCGATCTCATCGTCCGCACCGCCGATGTCCTGCCTTCCGAGATGCGCGACAACATTCGTCGGATCTTCCAGGAGGCCAACGAAGTCACCGGCATCAAAGGCGGTATCGCTTTCCAGGCCAAGCCCCCCAACTTCGTCGAGGTTTCGCCCGGCGATAGCGACGAAGACCATCCCGACCTGATCGCTTAGAGCGTAACCCTGCCGCCATGGATGTTTTTGCCAGACGCAATCTTCTTATCACCGGGCCCAATCCCGACAGCCGCCGGGATTTCGTGGTCACTCTCGGCAGCTCCATCCCGGACCTGCCCGGCGCCGATAACGCCAAAGTGGTTCTCCGCTATGTTCCCGACAAATTGATCCTCGTCCCTTCCTCCCTTGACGAATACTTGAAGGTCCTCGGCGCCATGAGCTGGAACAACTTGGAAGAGGTCGCCGTCGCCATCCGCGACGACGTCAACAACGAGGTGGTGCCCCGGTGGCTACAGATTTCCGTTTCGTCCGCGCCCAACGGAGACAAGAGCGTTGGCCACCATGACATCATGCTGGAGGACCGCCAGCCCAAATGGGATAATGCCGCCTTGCTGTTGCGGTTGCGGAGATATTAGTACACGTCGGCGTGAGTCCCCTATCGCGGGTTTGATTTGCGCCCGGCGTGATTCCTCTGCCAATGGATGCGGCATTGGCTTATATCTGGGGACCATGGGCTCGCAGCTCTCACAATTGGCCAACGACATCGCCGCTTACGCGGCGCCGGCCCTCCCTTACCTCGTGCAGGTTGGCGAGAATGCGCTCGATGCCTTCAAGGATACGGTCGGGAAGAAACTCGGCGGGAGGGGGGCGAAACCGCTTTTCGCCCTCTGGGATAAGGTTGGGGACAAGCTGGCCTCGCCGGAAGCCGCCATGAACCCGGCGCGAAAGCTTGCCGCCGATCCCGATGACGAAAGCGCCAAGCAGGAGTTCCGGGATCGGGTTCTGGTTCACCTGCGGGAGGACCCGGACTGGGCGGGGGAGGTGTCGGGGATCGTCGTCCAGTGCAAGGAACTCAATATAACCGTGACCTTTAACGGCGACATCGTCATGGGCGGCAAGGTCGGCGGCGACAAGATAACCGGCGACGGGAGCGTTAAAATCGAGGTCGAAACCGGCCGCCTGCCCCACACCGAGGGGGCGGAGCTGTTCGGGCGCGAGGATGGGATGGCGCGGCTCGACGCGGCCTGGGAAGACCCGAGGACGCACGTCATCAGCCTGATTGCCTTCGGCGGCGTCGGCAAGACGGCGCTGGTGAAACACTGGCTGGCCGGGATGGCGGCGGAGGATTACCGGGGGGCGGAACGGGTCTTCGAGTGGTCGTTTTTCAGCCAGGGAACGAGCGACAAGCAGGCGACGGCGGAGGTATTCATCGCCGAGGCGCTGAAGTGGTTCGGCGATCCCAAACTCGCCAAAGGCTCGCCATTCGACAAGGGGCAGCGGTTGGCCGATCTGGTGCGCGGACAGCGGACGCTGCTGGTGCTCGACGGCCTGGAGCCGTTGCAGCACCCGCCGGGCAAGGGCTTGACGGAAGGGGCGCTCAAGGACCCGGGGCTGAAGATGCTGCTCGAAGGGCTGGCCGCCTCCAATCCGGGCCTTTGCGTCGTCACCAGCTGGGTTCACGTGGACGACATCGCCCACTTCGCCAAGACCACCGCCCCGGTGGTGGAGCTTGAGAACCTGTCCGAGGAGGCCGGCGCGCAAGTCCTCCGCGATCTAGGCG
>JAUXMA010000086.1 GCA_030623425.1 Rhodospirillaceae bacterium | reverse complement strand
GTGGCGCCGGGTGGCGCCGCGTAAGTCCCCGAAAGGGTGCGCCGTGATGCTGGCCGCATCACAAGCCGCATCCGACGCCGGCCACGGGTCAAGGAGAGACGCCCGAAGGGTGGACCAAATCAGGCCTCCCGGGCGTTGCCGCTTCTTGCCGATGCGCCGGCTTCGCCGGCGAAGCGGCGCCCGGGGGTCGCGGGGGCGCCCCCCGCATTTAAAATCGGGGGGACACCCCCCGGTGGCCCCCCGGCGGCCTTCCTGATTTGGTCTCATCACAAACGCCTCCAGTTGTTCGGATAGGCTCTAAATCACGGTCGATGAATTTCCGGCGCCAAGGGTAGTCCCAGACCATCACCGAAAGAAAAGGTTTTGTTCAGCGCTCCCGAAAGGCCTCGTGGCGGAGCTTGAGGACCGGTTTGATCAGGTAATCCATGACCGATTTCGTACCCGTATGAATATCAACCGTGGCTTCCATGCCGGGCGTGATCGGAAACATTCCTTCTTCCTCGCCAAGGTAGGTTTTCTCCGTCTTGACAGTGACGCGGAAATAGGGGGTGCCGTCCTCATCGGTGCTGGTGTCGGGGGCGATGATGAGGACCTTGCCGTCAAGGCCGCCGTAGCGGGCGAAATCGTACGTCGAAATCTTGACTACGGCGGATTGGCCCCGTTCCACATAACCCCGGTCGGTGGGATTCAATTTCGCTTCGATGACGAGGTTCTGGCCCGTCGGCACGATCTCCATGATCGCATCGCCGGGCTTAACGACACCGCCAATGGTGTGGTAGCGCAAGTTTTTCACTACTCCGGAAATGGGGCTCTTGATTTCCGCGCGCATCCCTTGTTCGGTGGCTTCCGCCAACAGTTCCTTGATGCGGGCGATGGCCTGTTCGGTCTTAACCAGTTCATCCTGGGCCTCGCTGCGAAATCGGTTCCTTTCTTCATTCATTCGTTCCCTGGCCTCCGAAACGGCGGCGCGGGCGCGCGGGATGGCGGGGCCAAGGCTCCGAGATTCGCCTTGCAGGCTTTCCACCTCGGCTTCCAACTGCAAGTGTTCCATTTTCGGCGTCAGTCCATCGGCGAGCAGGGATTTGGACATCTTGAACCGCTCTTGAGCCAGTTCCAGGTTCCTGTTCACCGCCAGCAGCCGCGCCCTCAGTTCCTTGACTTCCTGTTCGCGCTGCTTGACCAATTGACGTTGCACACTCAGGATCGACGCCAACTGACGCTTGCGGGCCTCGAAGCTTCGCCGTTCGGCGGTGACTTGGTTGTCGCGGCGCTTGGCTAGGTATTCCGGGAACTTGAGTTCCGTGTTTTCGGCTTCGGCCATCAACCGCAAACGCACAAGCAACTGGCTGTCCAAACGCACTTGCAGTTCCTTGCGATTGATGCCGATAGTCGAGAGATCCAATTGCACCAGGGTATCGCCGGCCTTGACCGAATCGCCATCGTTGACGTGGATTTCCTTGATGATTCCACCTTCCAGGTGTTGGATCAGCTTAACCTGCCCCTGGGGGACGACTTCGCCCATCGCCACCGCCACTTCGTCCAACTGGGCGAATTGGGCCCAACCGAACAGCAATGCCAACAGGATCATCACCGGCCACGCCACGAGACGCCAGGAAGGCAGGGGATGATGGGCGAGAAGATCGTCGAGCCGGTCTGTTTCCTGCTCGGCGCCGGTTTCCTGCTCGGCGCCGGTTTCCTGCTCGGCGCCGTCCGTTTGCATGCCGCTCATTTCCTGCTCTCCGTTTGCGGGTTGCCGCTGGTATCGGCGGAAGGGTTCGCCGCCGGTTGTTGCTGGGCCGATGTCTGAGTTTCCTTCCGGCCCGTGGTCTTTGGCGGCGTGCCGAACAGTCTCGGAAGAATTTCCTTGGCCGGACCGGCGAGGGCGACCTTGCCTTTGTCCAAGGCCACCAAATCTTTACAAATCGCCAGCAAAATGGGGCTGTGGGTGACGATGACGACGGTACGGTCGCGGCCGATGTCAAGGAGGGTGCGGCGCAGCTCCTGTTCGGCTTGCCGATCGAGGCTGCTCGACGGCTCATCCAACAACAGCACCGAAGGATCGCCGACCAAGGCTCTGGCAATGGCAATTCGTTGCCGCTGGCCACCGGAAAGCCGCGAGCCCGCTTCGCCGATTTCGGTGGCGTAACCGTCGGGCATGTCGATGATGAATTTGTGAACGCCGGCGGCGGTGGCCGCCTTGATGAGCTGCTCGTCGGTGGCTTCGGGGAAGCGGTTGACGATGTTGTCGTGGACGCTGCCGGCGAAGAGTACGCATTCCTGGGGAACGTAACCTATCCAGCGGGCCAGTTCGGAGCGGGTGAACTGGCTGATATCGGCGCCATCGAGGAGAACCCGGCCGTCGCTGGGCTCATAGAGTCCCAGGAGGAGCTTCAAAAGCGTGGTTTTGCCGCTGCCGTTGCGCCCCACAAGGGCATGGACGCCGCTGGCCTTGATGGTCACGTTTACCCTGTCGACCACCGGCTGCTGATCCTCGCTGTAGGAGAAGCTGATGTGTTCAGCGGTGATTTCACCATTCGGACGGACCAATTTGACTTTGCTTTCCTGGCGTTCGCTGGGTGAGTTGAAGACTTCACCCAGCCGTTCCACCGACTGTTTGAAACTGGTATAGGTGCGCCACTGGGTGACCAGCTGATTGAGGGGGCCGAGAAGCCGGCCGCTGAGCATGTTGGTGGCGATCAGGGCGCCGATGGTCAGGCGCTGATCGATGATGGCGATGGCGCCGACGGTGGTCACGGCGATCGACGTCATCATGCTCAAAGAGGCGCCGATGTTGGAATAGATATCCGTCTTGCTGCCGCGAAGGATCGATCTTTCAATGTTGTCGGCGTGTTTATCCTCCCACAGCGGACGCATGGCTCCATCCAAGGCCAGGGCCTTGATGGTGGTGCGTCCGGAAATCATTTCGGCGATCAGGCTGTCGCGGCTCTGGCTGGTCTGGCGTTCTTCGCTGTTGGCGGCGGCCATGACATTGCCTGACCGCCAAGCGACAAATGTGAACACCGGCAGGATGATCAGCAACACCCAGGCGATGGCCGGGGCGATAACAAAAATCAAACCCAGGAACAAGATAGCGAACGGCAGGTCGGCGACCAAAATGGCGGAAGCGCCGGAAAGAGCATTGCGCACGGTATCGACGTCGCGGAACAAGGATTGCCAATGCGCCGACGTCTGGCTTTCCAAGGTCTGTAGCGGAAGCTCCATCACCTTGTTGAAAAGCTTGCGTCCGATCAGCACATCGACCCTGAGCGCTACGGTCTGCATGATGCGCGAACGTGATTGGCGCAACGCGTAATCGAAGATGACGATAAAGGCCATTCCGATTATCAGTCCTTCGAGAGTCCTGAGGCCGGCGTGGGCAACCACCCGGTCGTATACCTGGAGAGTGAAAACGGGTACCGCCAGCGCCAGGACATTGACGAAAGCGGACATGGCCACCACTTCCCGGAAAACTGGCCGCAACGGCTTCAGGAAAGACCGGAGCCAAGCTGTGTTCGAGGGGCTGCTCATCTGCCGGCAAGTATACGTTGCCCGCCTTAAGGACGCTAGTTACAGTTTCCAGATACGTCCAGTCTATCCCGAATGTTGGTTCTCTGTAGGCTCGATGAAAAAATCGACTTGACCCGGCTGCCGGGGAACGGTGTAGTTATTTCTCCAGGGGATCGAAAATGGGCAAGATTCTTCGCCGCGCGTTCAGTTTCGAAAGGCTTTTGGGCCTCGGCCTTATCGCTGTTTTTCTGGCCGTTTACATTTCCGATCCCTATCCCATCCAGTTCATTCGCGTGAAGACTTTCGACTTCTACCAGCGTATGAAGCCGCGGGAAATTCCGCCGCTTGCGCGCAAACCCGTGACCATCATCGATCTCGACGAGAACAGCCTCAACGAAATCGGCCAGTGGCCATGGCCCCGCAACATCGTCGCCCAGTTGGTGCGGAACCTGATGCAGATGGGCGCCGTCCTGGTTGCCTTCGACATCGTGTTCGCCGAACCGGACCGGATGAACCCGTCCGATGTCGCCAATTCCCTCGACGGACTCGACGAAGAGACCAAGAAAAAACTGCGCGTGCTGCCCGGCAACGACCAGGCCTTCGCCAATGTCATCGAGAAGAGCCGGGTGGTCCTGGGCCAGGCCGGCTATTGGGAGGAGCGCGAAACCAAGGCTGGCCCGCCGATCAAGAAGTCGGTGGCGTTGCTCAAGTCGAGCAAGGACGTGGACCCGAAAAGGTTCCTGCCCCATTTCAAGTCCCTGGTCCGCAACATCCCGGTGATCGAGAAGGCCGCCGCCGGCCACGGCATTTTCTCGCTGGTCGCGGAACCGGACGGCATCATCCGGCGGGTGCCGACGCTGTTTGGCTTCAAGAACGATCTCTTTCCGTCCCTGGCCATCGAAATGCTGCGGGTCGCCTTCAACCGCAGGACCATCGTCGTCCAGGCCGACCGGGCCGGGATCCTGTCGATGAAGGTGACCCCCAAGTTCCAGATCCCCACCGACAAGCAGGGCCGGGTGTGGCCCTACTTCTCGAAGAGCGACAAGTCCAAGTACGTTCCGGCCCGGGATATCCTGGCGGGGACCGTCGACCCGGCATTGATCAAGGGCAAGCTGACCATCGTCGGCACCTCGGCGGTGGGTCTTTTGGATATCCGCTCGACCCCCGTCGACAGTGCCATTCCCGGCGTCGAGATTCACGTCCAGTTGATCGAGGCCGCCGCCAACGGGGCTTATCTGGAGCGGCCAAACTACTTCATTGGCGCCGAATTGGGCCTGATCCTTTTTGGCGGTCTGTTGATGGTGATTCTGGTGCCCATGGTCGGGGCGCGCTGGACCATGATCCTGTTCTTCATCATCGCCGGCGGGGCGGCGGCTACTTCGTGGTTCTTGTTCGCCGGCCTCGATCTGCACCCGTTTCCGGACATCTTCCCGAACATCCGCCTCAAGGCCGCCGGAGGGATGCTGTTCGACGCGGGATTCGCCGTCGGCTCCATCCTGCTCCTTTACACGACCCTGACCTATACCGGTTACGCCAAGGAGGAAGCGCAGCGGCGCCAGACCCGCGACGCCTTCAGCAAGTACCTGTCGCCGGCGATGGTCGAGAAAGTGGCCGATGACCCGAGCCAGCTCAAACTCGGCGGCGACAAGCGCGAGTTGACCCTTCTGTTCTGCGACGTGCGCGGGTTCACCACCATTTCCGAGCAGTTCGACGCCGTCGGCCTGACCAGCCTCATCAACAAGCTGCTGACGCCCTTGACCAATGTCATTCTCAGCAACCAGGGAACCGTCGACAAGTACATGGGCGACTGCATCATGGCCTTTTGGAACGCTCCCATGGACGACGAGAATCATGCCCGCAACGGCTGTATTTCGGCCCTCAAGATGCTGGCGGAAATGCAACCCCTCAACGACAGGCTGGAGGCCGAAGCCAAGGAGGAAGGGCGCAAGCACATCCCCTTGCAGGTTGGTCTCGGCCTCAATTCGGGGGAATGCGTGGTCGGCAACATGGGCTCGGACCAGCGTTTCGACTATTCGGTGCTGGGCGACACGGTGAACCTCGCCGCCCGCCTGGAGGGCCAATCCAAGACTTACGGCGTCGACATCGTCATCGGCTCGACCACCCAGGCCCAGGTCCCCGAAATGGCGGCCATCGAGCTCGACTTCATCCAGGTCAAGGGCAAGACCGAGGGGGTTCATATCCATGCCCTGATGGGCGACGAGGCGGTCGCCGAGAGCAAGGAATTCCTGTCCCTCAAACAGGCCTGCGAGCGGATGATCGCCTCTTACCGCGCCCAGGAATGGGCCAAGGCCCGCGAATCTGTCTCCGAGTGCCGGGAACTCACCGACGGCTTCAGGATCGCCGGCCTTTTCGACTTATATGAGGGACGGATCGCCGAATACGAGGCCGACCCGCCGGCTCCCGACTGGGACGGCGTCTTCATCGCCACAACCAAATAGGCGCCTCCGCCTTCGTTGGTCCGTTGAATAAACGTCACCGGCATGGCGTTATCCGAACAGGATATGGAAACGAGTTCCGGTTTCGAGCCGGCCTACCTTAGGCTATTGCGTTCAGGCGAGCTCGTCCGGCGGGCGCGGCGGGCGCGCCAACGCCTGCGCGAGTGCGATCTCTGCGCCCGCTACTGCCGCATCGACCGCCTGCGAACCGTCAAGGGCGCCGTCTGCCGCACCGGAGAGCTGGCCCGCGTCAGTTCCTTCGCTCCCCATCACGGCGAGGAGGACCCCTTGCGCGGCTGGCGCGGCTCGGGGACGATCTTTTTTTCCTGGTGCAACCTGCGTTGCATCTTCTGCCAGAACTGGGACATCAGTTGGCAAGGGCAAGGCCGCGAGGTCGCCATCCCGGAACTGGCCGCCATGATGCTCGCCTTGCAGGGGCATGGCTGCCACAACATCAACTTCGTTTCCCCCAGCCACGTGGTGGCGCAGATCATCGAGGCCTTGGTCCTCGCCGCCGAGGCCGGGTTGAGGTTGCCCCTGGTCTACAATACCGGCGGCTACGACAGCCCGGAGGCGCTCAAGCTCCTCGACGGCGCCGTTGACATCTACATGCCCGACGTCAAGTACGGGGATTCCGGGATGGCCAGGAAATATTCCAAGATCCGCGGCTACGCCGCCGTCAACCAGCGCGCCGTCAAGGAGATGCACCGTCAGGTG
>JAUXMA010000142.1 GCA_030623425.1 Rhodospirillaceae bacterium | reverse complement strand
TGAAAGAACTTCAAATTCCCGCAAGGAAGACGGCGGGTTTGAAAGAGATCCAGCAGCAGTTCCCCACCAGGCCGGTCACGGTGCGCTTTGCCAAGGGGCCGCCCCGGCCCGACGATGTCGCCGTCATCATAGGCAACGCCGACTACGGAAAGGGCAGGGATATTCCCAACGTAATCCCGGCCTACGCCGACGCCGAGGGGATCAAGCGATACGCAACCCAAGCGCTGGGAATAAAGCAAGACAATATTATCTTCCTTAAGGACGCCACCCAGTCTGAAATGGCCGCTACCTTTGGCAGCGGGACCAACCCCAGGGGCCAATTGTTCAATTACGTAAAGCCGGGAAAGTCGCGGGTCTTCGTTTACTACTCCGGCCATGGCGCGCCAAGCGGAAAAGACGGCGACAGTTACATCGTCCCGACGGACGCCCAGGCGTCGCTCATCGAACTCAATGGCTATCCGCTGAAGACGCTTTACAAGAACCTCGGCAAGATACCTGCAAAGTCGGTGACCGTGGTCCTGGAGGCATGTTTCTCCGGGGCGAGCCAAGCTGGAACGGTCATCACCAAGGCCTCCCCCATTTATCTGAAGGCCAAGGACACCGGCGTTCCGCCAAACATCACCGTCATTGCCGCCGGCGCCGCCAACCAGATCGCCTCGTGGGAGCAGGACAGTTCCAGCGGCCTGTTCACCAAGTACTTTCTGAAAGGCATGAGCGGCGAGGCCGACGCCAAGCCCTACGGCAACGGCGATGGCAATGTCGGTTACGATGAATTGGGCCGGTATTTCAAGGACACCCTCACTTACTACGCCAGGCGCTACTACGGCCGCGACCAGACGGCGGTGATCGTGGAGGGGCGTAGACGTTAGGCGGTCGTCCGAAGCTCTAGCGCCGCCCCGACCAAGTGCCGCCCTGGCTGGGTTTTCCCGCCACATTCCATTCCGCATGGAAGGTTTTCAGGTCTTTGCTGAAAGTCACTCTCAGTCCGCCTTCGCCGTACCGGTCACGCCAGCGGAACAGGCCACGGCCACGGCCGCCGGATTTGAAGTTGTCGAGGCTGCCGTGAGTTTCGCCGGTCGTCTCGAAGACGGTGTAGGCGCCGGTCAACTCGCCATTGTTCCACGTCAGACGGGTGAGAACTTTGTCGGGCGTCGGCCGCACGGGATTGGTCATCTCGCCCCTGTAGGTCGCGGCCGCCGCCGCGAACCACGGCGTGAACGGCGTCTCCTCGTCGGTTCTCGGCACCGCCGGCCGTTTCAGTTTCTTGCGTGCCAGCGGCGCGAAGATGCCGTTCGGAAATTGTCTCAGGTAGGCTTTGAACAATTCCGGATCTTCGCTTCCTTGGATCGATTGCCAGAATGCCAGCTCGGCCTCGGCGGCGGCGCCAGGCGTGGCCGGCGGGCGCGCGCCTTCGGGCAGGGCGAACACGAAGTCGCCCTGGTTGAAGCGGACGTCGTGCAGTTTGCCGGCAAGCGGGGTCTGCGCCGCTTCGGTGAGCGCGGTCATGCTTTGCGACAGGAACAGGGCCAGCTCATCCCCGGTCACATAGCCATCGCCGTTGACGTCGGCCCTTTCGTCACCGCGTATGGCGCGCAGAAAATACTCGCGGAAACTGCCGTCATCGCGGACCAACTGGCCGGCATCGCCCGAGGTCTGAAACTGGCGGACCGGCAATATGGTTTTTCGCGTGATGGCGGCCGGCGCGGCGCCGGCGCGGGCGCTGAAAATAGTCCCGGCAAAGCAGGAATCGAATATCGACATGACGTGCTTGGCATCGGCAAGACGAACGAGTCCCTCGAAGTCCCGCAGGTGAAGGGCCTTCACCTTAAATGTGGAATCGGTCGCCGGCGGAGCATCGGCCGGCACCAAAAAACCTTCGCCATTAATTGTATAGCCGTGACCGGCGTACCACAATAACAGCCGCGCGTTCATTTCGGCCCCTTTAATGACGAAGAATTCCTTCAAGGCCTCGCTCAACTCGCGGGCCGTTACATTGAGCTTCAGTGTCACCTCGAAGCCGCGCTTTTCGAGTTCGTCGGCGACGGCGCGGGCGTCCGCCACGGCCATCTTCAGATTTGGCCAGCCGGCGGTATAACGGTCGATCCCGATGACAAGGGCATGGCTGGTATCATAAAGCTTCACCCGTCCGGCCATGGGCGAGTCCGCCCTCTCGCCGGCGCGAAGAGTCACGGTGAGGCCACGCGAGGCAGCTTCGGATTCACCGGCGCCGAAAATTGCGAGCGCCGCCAAGACGGCGGCGCCAAGTTTAATGCCGCGCCGCAACCTGTACGCAAAACCCATCATCGTGTCGGATGTTATAGCGGCTTCGGGGATGCTCTAATAGGATCGTGCCGGCCACTAGAGGCGTTTCTCGCCGCGCCGGTACCGCAATGCGGCGTCTTCCATCCGAATCCACCCTTCGGCCTTCCATAAGTGAATCCAGGAACCCCCGACGCGGCGTCGGGGGCGGCGTCGGGGGCGGCCCCGGCGGAAAGATAGGAAGGACCAACGTGGAAGGCACGAGTTACGGCAACGCCATGACCGAGGTCGCCTTGGCGCTCGCCATGACCTTTTTCAGCATCATGGTGCTGACCATGATTTCCATGGGCGTGAAGCAGAGCGGAAAGACTCCCGCGGCCGGCGCCATGCTGGCTCCCGCGGCGGCGGACAGCGCGCCGGCGGCGGCCATCCAATCAACATCCGACGACGTCATTGTCGTCTTTCACGGCGGCCGTTTCTACGGCCGCGACCTGAAACCGCTCGACCCCGCCACGATCAAACCGCGAGGGCGCGTGCTGCTGGTGCTCGATCCCGCCCTGCCGATGGGCCAGGCGATCGCGGCGCGGGCCCGCATCAACGTCGACAACCTGATCGTATCGACCTTGGACGAGCGTTGGCTGACAACCTTGAGGAGGAAGCTCAAATGACCGCGATCGACTGCATCACGATATGGAAGAATTTATGCCGTCTCGCCAGTGGCGCCATGCTTCTCGCCGCCGCGATGACGACGGCCGGCAACACCGCCGAAGCGGCGACCAAGGCCGAAGTTAAAAGAATGGTGGTGCGGCAAGCCCTGCTGAGCCGCACCGTTCCGCCATCGCTGGCGTTGGCGGTGGCAAAGGTGGAATCCGATTTCCAGGACGACGCCCGCAGCGACAAGGACGCCCGCGGAGTCATGCAGATCATGCCGAAAACCGCCAGGGAGGAATTCGGCGTCGCCGCCGACGAACTTTGGGACCCGAGAGTCAACATCCGCATCGGCATCGCCTATCTGGAGCGGTTGCACGAACACTATGGCGGCCGCTGGGACCTCGCCCTCT
The DNA here is from genome assembly GCA_030623425.1 of Rhodospirillaceae bacterium. Classification (GTDB taxonomy): domain Bacteria; phylum Pseudomonadota; class Alphaproteobacteria; order Rhodospirillales; family 2-02-FULL-58-16. Next base: position 2,173 of record JAUXMA010000142.1, on the reverse strand, counting down.
CCCATTACAACGGCGGCTCGCTGAACAAGAATGGAGGCGACCCCGGACCGCATTCCTATACGCGGAAGTACGTCGCCGATATTCTCAACTGGCAACGCCGCTACGCAAGGGACGCCACCACCATCGCCATTGCCGAGGCGGTGGACCGGAGAGACGCCTTCGCCGGACGGGTCACGGCCTATTCGCCCGGCTATTGGATGTTCGACGATCCATATATCAGCAAGGATTGGCGGCATTACCTGCGGGTCGCCGATTATTGGCTGCGGCCGCCCGAGCAACGCCGTCGGCCGGTGACCGGCCCATACGAAGAATGGCGGACCCGGGAGGCGGGCGAGTACGAGCCCCTCGGCGAGGGCGCGGTCCAGCCCTCGCGAAAGTTGTCGCGGTCGATCGCCGAGACCAGGGTCCGGTTCAGCAGGCATTTGCGCGCCGACGATTGGTCCTGGGCGCCCGTCCGCGACCTTCCGGTGCGTGACTATTCGGGCAACGCGTCCCGGTGGCTCGGCACCGGGTGAACCCCCTGCCGGCGGCTCATCGCCACAAGGATCGTGCGCCGACGGCCCCGCCATATTACAATGACGAAATTCGGTGACAGCATACTTAATTCCAAGATCGGAGATTCCACGACTTCCATGCATGACGGTTGGAATTAAGTATGCTGTCACCGAATTTCCCGCCTCGGAACCTGATCAATCATATTGGTCATAATTGCAAACACATGAAACAAGTTGCCAAAATTACTTTATTAACAACCATTTTACTCATTTGTTTGATAGGGATCGAGATTTTAGCCTCAAAAATAGTCTCAACAGAGCAGTTCAACGATAAAATCAACATTTCCGACGAAGCTATCGAATTTTACAAATCCCATATCGCGGACGTACACCATTTAAGGGATTTGGATAACGATCGGTGGAAATTAACTGAAAACCCACGCAATGCAATCTTTAGTATTGTGGCCCCCTTCAGAAAGACTCAAAATAACATTCTTATTCAAGGTGATTCTTGGGCCGAACAATTTGAAAAGGAAACCTCAAAAAAAGCTCTGACGAAGTTTGCAAATGAAAAACAGGTCGGCATCATCAATGCCGGCACCACTTCATATGCTCCATCGGTCATGACGACCCAATTAAGGAAACTGCGACGGCAGTTCAATATTCATCCAACACATATTGTTGCGATAATCGATCAATCCGATATCGGAGATGAGCTTTGCAGATATTCTGTTCGCCGCAACTTTGACTTGTCTAATCGTCTGGTAAGCGTTCGGCCCGAACCGTTTGAGTCAAATGAACCATACAAATTAGAGCCATTTTTTCGGAAGCAAGCCATATTGCGGAGCGATAAATTTGCACTGCTAAAGCTTTTTGAAAGTGTCGCACTCAAAATTCAGCACATTATTATCAGGGAGAAACCGCGCTGCAAATGGCCTGATATCGCTCGGCCTCTTTTGAACGGTATTTCTAAGGAAGAAGAAGAGGATTTTATTTCAGCCGTTAATCGGTATATCGATGAAGTTTTTTCAGATAATCGAGTTAAGTCACTACAAATAATTGCGCATCCCCACCGCAGCCATTTCTCAAAAAATCCCCGAAATAGATATGTTCTATATACGGGGAAACTCATAAAATTGGCTCTACGATCAAATAAGCACAGCCAGAAAGTAATTCTGTTGGATTTTCTAAATCAGGATATCGGAAGCTATCTTATAAATCCTGCTCAGGAAATCTTTAGGGAAGGCGATCTAGCGTCGCATTTAAGAGATGAAATATACGGAACCAAACTGACCCCAAGGATATTGGCGGAACTAGAAAAACAACTCTGAAATATTTGATGTAGCTGGTTGAGTATCTGGAAATTCGGTGACAGCAGGAAATTCGGTGACAGCATACTTAATTCCAACCGTCATGCATGTAAGTTGCGGAATCTCCAATCTTGGAATTAAGTATGCCGTCACCGAATTTCCTCCCTCCTACCGAGGGGACGGGAAAAGCGATCGTAGGGGTACAATTTAGATGATACAGGCCACTAGTCATCTCTTACGTTCCCCCTTGCATCGCACAAGAAAATTCGGTGACGGCATACTTAATTCCAACCGTCATGCATGGAAGTCGTGGAATCTCCGATCTTGGAATTAAGTATGCTGTCACCGAATTTACAGATACTCAACCAG
>JAUXMA010000090.1 GCA_030623425.1 Rhodospirillaceae bacterium | reverse complement strand
CTGCTTTGGGAGCAGGAGGTCGCTGGTTCGAATCCAGTCTCCCCGACCAATGCTTTCAATGCCGAACTGGTCTTGTGTCTTTCCCATCGCAACTCCGGACCATACCGGTGTTGCACTTGGTTGGTGAATTTAGCGATGCCTCGTGTAATACCGGTAAATGAAAATCCACCGGCAACGGCCGGCAACGCCACCGCGGGATGTTGTATATATCCCACATAACCTCAAAATCATAAACCATAAATATCATTATAATACAAATGGATACAAGACACGACTCTTGACATAATGGGATGTATCCCATAATCCTTTCCGGCATGAACCTTCTCTCGGACCTGTTGCGGGAGATCGAGGCCTTTGTCGACGACCGGGGAATGGCCGAGACCACCTTCGGCCGTCTCGCCGTCAACGACGGAAAATTCGTTTCCCGGCTGCGCGGCGGCAAGGGCGTGACGGTGCGGACGGTGGAAAAGGTCCGCGCCTACATAAGGAACGATCAAGGCGCCGGCGCCGCTCCCCTCCCGCGGGGCCGGGACGACACCGGCCTCGCTGCCCTTTGCGAGCGCATCGCCGAGGCCTTGGAGCGGCTGGCGCCGGCCGCTCCCACCGCCGCCGGGCTGACCAACGCCGACGCCTTCGTCTGGCATGCCAACGGCGAGCGGCTGCGAACGGTGGCCGACGTCAACCGCGTCGAACTCGGGCTTCTCAAGGGCATCGACGGGCAAATGCAAACCCTGCTCGCCAACACCCGGCGTTTCGCCGCCGGACTGCCCGCCAACAACGCCCTTCTGTGGGGGGCGCGGGGCATGGGCAAAAGCTCGCTGGTCAAGGCGGTCCACGCCAGGGTCAACGGGGAAGCGCCCGGCGCCCTCGCTTTGGTCGAGATCCACCGCGACGACATTCCCTCCCTGCCCCGGCTCCTGCGCGAACTCAGACGCTCGCAGCGGCGTTGCCTGCTCTTTTGCGACGATCTCGGCTTCGACGGCGGCGACGCCTCCTTCAAGTCCCTGAAAGCGGTGCTCGAGGGCGGCATCGAGGGCCGCCCCGCCAATGTGGTCTTCTACGCCACCTCCAACCGCCGTCATCTGATGCCCCGCGAGATGATCGAAAACGAAAGTTCCAACGCCATCAATCCGGCCGAAGCGGTGGACGAAAAAGTTTCGCTCTCGGACCGTTTCGGACTGTGGCTGGGTTTCCATAACTGCGACCAGCCGACCTATTTCGAGATCGTCGAGGGTTACGCCGTCCACTACGGTTTGGACATCCCGTCCGCTGATCTGCTGGCCCGGGCGGAAGAATGGTCGCTCACCCGCGGGGCGCGCTCCGGCCGCGTCGCCTGGCAGTTCATCCAGGACCTGGCCGGCGAGCTTGGAAAAAGGCTCGACAGCGAGCCGTAAGGAAATTCGGTGACAGCATACTAATTTTCAGTGCCAACCATTTGGCATGGGCCAAAAAGCCTTGCCATTTCCAATCAAGCGGAAAGACGAAATTAGTATGCTGTCACCGAATTTCTCAGGCCCGCGCCCGCCGCAGGTGTTTACGCGGATTCACCGCCCGCCGGCCCTTTCGCAACTCGAAGTGAAGCTGCGGGGTGCTGACGGTGCCGGTGCTTCCGACATCGGCGATCCGTTGCCCCTTTCTGACCCTTTCCCCGCGTTTGACGAGAAGCCGCTCGTTGTGGGCGTAGGCCGTCAGCCAGCCGCCCGAATGCTTGACCAGCAAAAGGTTGCCGAAGCCGCGAAGCTCGTTGCCGGCGTAAGCGACGATGCCGTTCTCCGCCGCCACGACGGCGGCGCCGCGCGGGGCGGCGATGTTGATGCCGTCGTTGTGCAAACCTTTCGATTTGACGCCGAAGCCGGACACCACCTTGCCCTTGACCGGCCACAGGAAACCCTTGCCGCCGCGGGCCGGCGGCTTCGGCGCGGGGGCCGTGGACTTCGGGTGTCTTTTGGGCCCGGCCCGGCGCCGGGTTCGGTCCCCTTGCGCGCTCCGCGCTTGACCTATGCCGGCGGCGGCTCCGGGAATACGCAGGATTTGTCCCACTTTGATGATGTAAGGGGGAGCGAGGCCGTTGGCCCGGGCGAGGACGTAAAGGCCGACGCCGTAACGCCGGGAAATGCCGTTAAGGGTATCGCCGCGCCCGACGGCATGCCGCTTCGTCCGGGGCAAGACGATTCGCTGACCGACGCGCAGGTGATAGGGCGGGCCGAGGCGGTTGGCCTCGATGATGGCGCGAACGGAAACCCGGTGCCGGCGCGAAAGCGCGTAAACCGTGTCGCCTTTGCCGACACGGACGGCGTCGGCGGCGACGAATAGAGGACTGCTTCCAGCCGACGGCGGCGGCAGGTAAACGGCACGCGGACGCGACCCCGGCAGCGGCCACTCGACCCAACCGCAGCCCGTCGACGCCGCCAGCGCGACGAAAGCAATCAAGGCGAAGGCGGGTTTCGACATGGCGCCGATGACATTCATGGCGGAATTATCACAAAGCGGCGCCACCACTGCAATTACCGCCGAGCATCTTCGTCGACCAGGGAGACGAAGCGGATCGGTCCCAAGTCATCCGTCTCGGCGCCCTCCTCCGTGCGCCTGACGCGGCTGAGGCGCTGGTCGCTCTCATCGCCGCCGGCGCCGATCGGCACCACCATCACCCCGCCCACCGCCAACTGATCGATGAGCACCGGCGGCACGTCCGCCGCCGCCGCGGTCACCAGGATGCGCTCGAAAGGCGCCTGTTCCGGCCAGCCCCGCGACCCGTCGCCGGCGCGCGTGGTGATATTGCCGATGCGCAAGTCCCGGAAGCGCTCCTCGGCCGCGGCCAGGAGGTCCCGGTGGCGCTCGATGGTATAAAGGCGCCGGCACAGTTTCGCCAGCACCGCCGCCTGATACCCCGAGCCGGTGCCGATCTCCAGCACCTTCATCCTCTCGCCGGCGTCCAGGGCCTGCGTCATCCGCGCGACGACAAGGGGCCGGCTCACCGTCTGGTGATGGCCGATGGGCAGGGCGACGTCGTCATGGGCCTTGTCGCGAAAAGGCTCGGGAACGAACAACTGGCGCGGCACCCGCTCGATGGCGGCCAATACCCGCTTGTCGGTGACGCCGCCGCGGCGGAGGTCGAGAAGCAGGCGGATTTGCCGCGAATCCGGTCTCACGGCAGAACCTCCTTCAGCCCCCGCAGGCTGGGTTCGTGGGTCAGATCCATGGACAGCGGCGTCACCGAGATGGCGCCCCGGCTGACCGCTTCCAGGTCGGTGCCGCGGCGGCGGCGGTCCTCGCCGCGCTGCGAGCCGATCCAGAAATAGGGCTCGCCGCGGGGATCGACGCCTTCGGTGAACTCGCTGCCGATTTTGCGCCGTCCCTGCCGGGTCGCCTCGATGCCGGTGACCGAATTGGCGGCGACGTCGGGAAAATTGACGTTCATCAACACGTTCTTGGGCCAGGTCATGGCGGTCAAACGGCGCACCGTCTCGCCGGTCCAGTGCTCGGACGTCGCCCATTTGGCGGCGCGGTGGTCGTCGGTGAACAGGCTAAAGGCGATGGCCGGAAAACCCAGCAGGGTCGCCTCCATGGCCGCCGCCACGGTGCCGGAATAGGTGACGTCCTCGCCCAGATTGCCGCCCCGGTTGATACCCGAAAGCACCAGGTCGGGATGGCCGTCCTTCATCACCTGGTGGATGGCCAGCAAGACGGCGTCGGTGGGCGTGCCGTCGACGGCGTAGCGCCAAGCCGACAGCTTGCGCACGCGCAAAGGCCGGCGCAGGGTCAGGGAGTGGCCGGCGGCGCTCTGCTCGCGTTCCGGCGCCACCACCCAGACCTCCCGGGCGAGCCGCCGCATGATCCGCTCCAGCAGCTTCAGTCCGGGGGCTTCGATGCCGTCGTCGTTGGAGATCAGCACCCGCGCCTTGGCGAGGTCCAGGGGTTTATGCGTCATCGGGCTTGATCACCTCCACCCCGCCCATGTGGTCCTTGAGCGCTGCGGGCACCCGCACCGAGCCGTCGGCCCGCTGGCAATTCTCCAGGATGGCGATCAAGGTCCTGCCGACCGCCAGGCCGGAGCCGTTGAGGGTGTGGACGAAGCGGGTTTCCTTGCCGCCGCCTTGGCGGCAACGCGCCTTCATGCGCCGCGCCTGGAAGTCGCCGCAGTTGGAGCAGCTGGAAATCTCCCGGTAGCGCCGCTGCCCCGGCAGCCAGACCTCGAGATCGTAGGTCTTGCGCGCCGCGAACCCCATGTCGCCGGTGGCCAGCACCACTTTCCGGTATGAAAGGCCGAGCGCCTTTAAGACCGCCTCGGCTGACGAGGTCATGCGCTCGAGCTCCAGCTCGGAAGTTTCGGGGGTGGTGATGCTGACCAGCTCGACCTTGGAAAACTGGTGCTGGCGGATCATGCCGCGGGTGTCCTTGCCGGCGGCGCCGGCTTCCGAGCGGAAGCACCAGGTCAGGGCGGCGTAGCGCAGCGGCAGGACGTCATCGGCGAGGATTTCATCGGCGGCCAGATAGGTCAGCGGCACCTCCGCCGTCGGGATCAGCCAATAGCCTTCCTCCGTCCGGAACAGATCGGCGCCGAACTTGGGCAGCTGGCCGGTGCCGAACAGAACGTGGTCGCGGACCAGGGCCGGCGGATTGACCTCGGTGTAGCCGAAGCTGCCGGTGTGCATGTCGAGCATGAACGAGGCCAAGGCCCGCTCCATCCTGGCCAGGGCGCCGGTCAGCACGACGAAGCGGGCGCCGGAGAGCTTGGCGGCGCGCTCGAAGTCCATCATCTTTAAGCCTTCGCCGATGTCGACGTGGTCCTTGGCCTTGAAATCGAACTTGGGCGGCTCGCCCCAGCGGTCGACCTCGACATTGGCCGCCTCGTCGGCGCCGACGGGGACGTCGTCGGCCGGCAGGTTGGGGATGACGGCGAGGGCCGCGTCCAGCTCCGCCGCCGCCGCCTTGGCCTCCTCCTCGGCGGCGGCCTGTTCGGCTTTCGAGCGCGACACCTGGGCGATGAGTTCCGCCCCGTCCTCGCCTTTCGCCTTGGCGGCGCCGATCTCCTTGGCCAGCTTGTTGCGGGCGCTCTGGATTTCCTGGGCCCGCGTCAGTGCCTGGCGGCGTTTTTTGTCGAGCCCGATCAGGCGGACCGATTCGGGCTCGAGTCGGCGCCGGCTCAGGCCCTCGTCGAAGGCGTCGGGATGATCGCGGATCCATTTGATGTCGAACATGGGGGAACCCGTGGACAAGGCGGCGAGGGCCGGGCCTTTATAGGGCCTGGACGCCGTTTTGAGAAGCCCGCCCCGGCGCCGTCGTCAAGCGGCGGCGGGTTTGCCGGCGTCGTCGCCGTCCTCGGCGGCGGCGCGTTTCTTCTCGACCATGCGGACGCACCAAATGGAGACCTCGTAAAGAATGAGGGTCGGAACCGCCAGGCCGATCTGGCTGATCACGTCCGGCGGCGTCAGGATGGCGGCGGCGATGAAAGCCAGGACGACGGCGTACTTGCGCTTCGCCGCCAGGCCCGCCGCGCTGACCAGCCCGACCCTTCCCAACAGGGTCATCAGCACCGGCAGCTCGAAGCACAGCCCGAAAGCGAAAATCAACCGCATGACCAGCGACAGGTACTGGTCGACCTTGGCCTCCAGCTGGATCGGCAGGACGCCCTCGCCGCCGGTCAATTCGAAGCTCAGGAAGAACTGCCAAGCCAAGGGAAAGATCAAATAGTAGACCAGCGCCCCGCCCATGAAGAAGAGGATCGGCGTCGCCACCAGGAACGGAACGAAGGCACTCTTTTCGTGCTTGTAAAGCCCCGGCGCGACGAACAGCCACAGCTGCATGGCAATGAACGGAAAGGCGATGAACAGGGCGGCGAAGAAGGCGACCTTGATGTAGGTGAAAAAAGCCTCGTGCAGCGCCGTGAATATCAGCCGCCGGTTGCCGCCCATGTCGTCGAGGACGTCGGCCAGCGGGCGGACCAGAAACTGGTAGATGTCGGGGGCGAAGTAATAGCAGATGAAGAAAAGGACGACGACGGCGATGAGACAGCGGAGCAGCCGCCGGCGCAATTCGATCAGGTGCTCGAGCAAGGGCGCCCGGCTGCCGTCGCTGGTGTCGTCGGCCACGGTCCCCTACCCGCTCGCCTTGGCCGCCGGCGGCGCCAGGTCGGTTTCGCCGCCGGCCGCCTTTGCCGGCGGCTTCGCGGTTTCCCCCCGATCGCCGGCGGCGGCGGAATCCCGGTCCGCGTCGCCGATGCCGAAATCGCCGGCGAGGTCGCCGGTGGGGTCGATGGCGTTTTCGATCTCCCGGGCGACGTCGAATCGCGAGACCTTTTCCACCTGTTCCTTGATGTCGTCCAGTTCGGCCTCGCGGATGACGTCGTCGAGACCGTCCTGAAAATCGCGCGCCAGGTTGCGCGCCGTGCGCACCAAGCGGCTCACCGCGCGGATGGCGCGCGGCAGGTCCTTCGGGCCGATGATGATGATGCCGAGGACGGCGACAATGAAAAGTTCCTGCCAGCCGATGTCAAACATGGAGGCTCTTTGCTCCCGGCAGTGAACGAAGGAGGAAAGGTCCGGACGTCACCGGCCGGGTATCAACCCTTCGCTTCTTGGTCTCCCTTGGGAGCGGTTTCGGTGACCTTCGTCCGTTCGGATTTCAGGACCTTGGGCTCCTCG
>JAUXMA010000197.1 GCA_030623425.1 Rhodospirillaceae bacterium | reverse complement strand
CGAAGCGAATGGCATCGCTCGACCGATGACTGCAGCGAGCCATGGAGCGGAAGGACACCCCCCGTCCCCCACGAACTTCCGCAGGTCAGTCGTTCGTCGTCGTCGGGACGAACGTCGGGTTCTGCTCCTGCCGGATGTCGACGGCGGCCTGATCGGTGGCGCCAGCCTGACCGCCGGGGACTTCTGGGCCATCGCCGAAAGTTGCCCCTAGTGGCGGCTTGAAATCGGTACTGGTCAAAACGGCGATTTGTGGCTACATACGGGGCAGGTTCTAGAGCAAATCCAGATTGATGAATCGCCAAAGGCGATTCATCAATCTGGAGGGTTTGTAACATCGGCTAAACTCCGAGCAAGTTATGGAAAATGGCTGTTTCGATGGTGATCGTGACGCCCTTAAGGGCTTGAAACGATTCAATTTCGATATGGCGCCCAGTCCTATGCCGAGCAGGCGTACCCGGTGTTTTGCTAATGTTACGAGAGTTTGCTCTAACTTATTGAAGTAAAGCGGATTCACGCGATTGATCGATCCCACAAAGTGGGTTCGATCAATCGCGATCCGTTCTAGGGACAACTGACCCGGTTTTCATCGCTTGGATATAGGTCATGGTCACGGTCATCCTGGTCGTCCATTTGCTTTTGGCCATCGTTTTGGTCGCCACCGTCCTTCTTCAGCGCAGCGAAGGCGGCGGTTTGGGCATGGGCGGCGGCGGCGGCGGCATGGGCGGCTTCATGACCAGCCGCGCCACGACCAATTTGCTGACCCGGGCGACGGCGATCACCGCCGCCGCGTTCATGGCAACCAGTCTTTTGCTGGCCATCCTTTCCGGTGGCGCCCGCGAGTCGCGCTCGATCCTCGACAAGCCGGCGCCGGCGGCCTCGGCGCCGGCGACCTCGGAGCCGGCAACCTCGGAGCCGGCGGCGCCGGCGCCGCCGAGCGTCCCCCTGGGGCAATAGGCCGAAAGTCGTAAGAAACAGGCGACTGTCGGGCGGATGATCGACAAAACGGCGCCAGCGCCGCCTTTTCCCTTTCAGTGAGTTGCCCATCTGGCGTACAGTGTCGGTCCATGACGCGGTTTATATTCATCACCGGCGGCGTGGTTTCATCACTTGGCAAGGGATTGGCGGCGGCAGCCCTGGGAGCCATTCTCCAGGCCCGCGGCTTCAAGGTCCGCCTGCGCAAGCTCGACCCTTACATCAACGTCGATCCGGGAACCATGAGCCCTTATCAGCATGGCGAGGTCTATGTCACCGACGACGGCGCCGAGACCGACCTCGACCTTGGCCATTACGAGCGCTTCACCGGCGTCGCGGCGCGGCAAAGCGACAACATCACCACCGGACGGATCTATTCCGACGTCATCGCCAGGGAGAGGCGCGGCGATTATCTGGGCGCCACCATTCAGGTGATTCCCCATATCACCGACGCCATCAAGGAGTTCATCCTGAGCGAGCTCGGCGACGAGGATTTCGTCCTCTGCGAGATCGGCGGCACCGTCGGCGATATCGAGAGCCTGCCTTTTCTCGAAGCCATCCGCCAGTTGGGTAACGAGTTGGGGGAGCGGGCCATGTACATTCACGTGACCTTGTTGCCTTTCATCCAGGCGGCGGGGGAACTGAAAACCAAACCCACCCAGCATTCGGTGAAGGAACTGCTCAGCGTCGGCATCCAGCCGGACGTGCTGCTGTGCCGCGCCGAACATAAAATTCCGCAAGGCGAGCGGCGGAAAATCGCCCTTTTCTGCAACGTCCGCGTCGAGGCCGTGATCCCGGCCCTGGATGTCGACACCATCTATGCGGCGCCGATCAGTTACCATGCCGAGGGACTGGACGATCAGGTCTGCCGCCATTTTGGGATCGACGCCCCGGCCCCGGACCTGAGTCGCTGGCGGGACATCGTCGACAGGGTCACCAAACCCGAAGGCGGAGCCACCATCGCCATCGTCGGCAAATACACCGGTCTCCTCGACGCTTACAAATCCCTGAGCGAGGCCTTGGTCCACGGCGGCATCGCCAATAACGTCCGCGTCAACATAAAATGGATCGAGGCGGAAATTTTCGAGCGCGAGGACACCGTCAACCACCTCAACGGAGTGCACGGAATCCTCGTCCCCGGAGGTTTCGGCAAACGGGGCGCCAAAGGCAAGATCGCGGCGGCCTGTTTCGCCCGCGAACGCGCAATCCCCTATTTCGGCATCTGTCTGGGCATGCAGTTGGCGGTTGTCGAGTTGGCCCGCAGCTTGGCCGGAATCAAGGACGCCGGATCCACCGAGTTCGGCGTCTGCAAGGAGCCGGTCATCGGTTTGATGACCGAATGGTTGCGCCAAGGGGTCGTCGAGAAACGCCAAACCAACGGCGACTTGGGCGGCACCATGCGGCTCGGCGCCTATGAAGCCCGTTTGCGCCGGAAAAGCCGGATTCTCGCCATCTACGACAGCGAGACCATCGTCGAACGCCACCGTCACCGCTACGAGGTCAATATCAAATACCTGGACGTTTTGGAAAAGGCCGGCATCCGCTTTTCCGGCATGTCGCCGGATGGGGTGCTGCCGGAAATCTTCGAGCTTCCTTCTCATCCCTGGTTCATCGGCGTCCAGTTCCATCCCGAACTGAAATCCAAGCCCTTCGATCCTCATCCCCTGTTCACTTCCTTCGTCGGCGCCGCCATCGACCAGGCGCGTCTGGTTTAGCCGGCGGCCTGGCAATGGCAATGCCCGGCCACGTCAGCATCGGCGACCTCGTCCTCGGCAACGATCTGCCGATGGTGTTGATCGCCGGCCCCTGCGCCATGGAAAGCCCCGGCCACGCCATCGAAACCGCCGCCGCGCTCAAGGAAATGGCGGTCCGGCTGGGCGTCGGGTTGATCTATAAAACCTCTTTCGACAAGGCCAACCGCACCTCGATCAAGAGTCCTCGCGGCGTCGGCATGGCCGACGCCCTGCCGGTGTTCGTCGAAATCCGGGAATCCCTGGGCATCCCGGTGCTCACCGATGTCCACCAGGCCGACCAGTGCGAAATCGTCGCCGAAGCCGTGGACGTTCTTCAGATTCCAGCCTTCCTCTGCCGGCAGACCGATTTGCTGCTGGCGGCCGGCGCCACCGGCCGCGCCGTCAATGTCAAGAAAGGCCAGTTCCTGGCGCCGTGGGACATGGTCCATGTGATCGAGAAAATCGCCACTACCGGCAACGACAATATCCTCGTCTGCGAACGCGGCAGCAGTTTCGGTTACAACACCCTCGTTTCCGACTTCAGATCCCTACCCATTCTCGCCCAGACCGGATATCCCGTGGTCTTCGACGCCACCCATTCGGTGCAGCAGCCGGGCGGCCAGGGGGTGGCCACGGGAGGGCAGCGCGAATTCGCTCCAATCCTCGCCCGGGCCGCCGTCGCCATCGGCGCCGCCGCCGTCTTCCTGGAGACCCATCCGGATCCGGTCATGGCCATTAGCGATAGACAAAACATGATACATATCAATCAGTTACATGAAATTGTTGAGACATTAATTGAGTTCGACCGGCTGGCCAAGGCAAGACCGGTTTCCTTGCCGAAGGAAACATCCTAAAATAAAACGGCGATGACAGCGATTGTAAACATTCACGCCAGGGAAATCCTCGATTCCCGCGGCAATCCCACCGTCGAGGTGGAAGTGGACCTGGAGGAAGGCACGCGCGGACGCGGCGCCGTCCCGTCGGGCGCCTCGACCGGAATCCACGAAGCGGTGGAATTGCGCGACGGCGACATGAACCGCTACGGCGGCTTGGGCGTCATCAAGGCCTGCGAATCGGTCAACGGCGAAATTTTCGACGCCCTCTCCGGGATGGACGCCGAGGAACAGTTGCTGATTGACCAGGCCATGATCGACCTGGATGGAACACCCGACAAGTCACGGCTGGGCGCCAATGCCATCCTCGGAGTCAGCCAGGCCACGGCCAAGGCGGCGGCGCTGGCGGTCGGATTGCCCCTTTACCGTTACCTGGGCGGCGCCGCCGCCCGCACCCTGCCAGTGCCGATGATGAACATCATCAACGGCGGCGCCCACGCCAACAACGCCATCGACATCCAGGAGTTCATGGTCATGCCTGTCGG
>JAUXMA010000325.1 GCA_030623425.1 Rhodospirillaceae bacterium | reverse complement strand
TCAACCGATAACGGGTAAACTTGATCGGAAAATGCTCTAAGTGTAACGATCCGGTGACAGATTGATGGTCAATCAGCCATAAAGTAGAGCGGATTCCGAGCGATTGATCGATCCCTTAGAAGTGGGTTCGATCAATCGCGATCCGCTCTATGCTCCTCCGATCGCCTCCCACACGTCCAGGGCCTGGCGGGTTTCGGCGACGTCGTGGACGCGCAGGATATGGACGCCCTTCGCCACCCCGGCCAACGCCGCGGCGAGCGAGCCGGCGAGGCGTTGGCGAGGCGGTTCGTCCTTGCTCAAGCGGGCGATGAAGCCTTTGCGGGAGACCCCGATGAGAAGCGCGCATCCCAGTCCCCGGTAGAGGTCCAGGCGGCCCAGGATGCCGGTGTTGTGGTCAACGGTCTTGCCGAAGCCGATGCCGGGATCGACGGCGATGCGCGAGCGCTCGATCCCGGCCGCCTCGCAGACCGCTACCCGGCCGGAGAGATAGTCGAACACCTCCTTGGCGGCGTCATCGTATCGGGGATCGTCCTGCATGGTTGCCGGCACGCCCCGCATATGCATGAGCACGACGGCGGCGCCGTTCCCGGCCGCCACCTCGAGCGAGCGCCGATCCCCGGTCAGGGCGGTGACGTCGTTGATGATGGCGGCGCCCGCCGCCAGCGCCGCCTCCATCACTTGCGCCTTGCGGGTGTCTATGGAAACGACGGCGCCGCCCCCGGCGAGGCCGCGCACCACCGGCAGAACCCGTTCCAACTCCACCTCGACGGGGACGGGATCGGCTCCCGGGCGGGTCGATTCGCCGCCGACGTCGAGGATATCGGCGCCGTCGTCCAGCAACATCCGGCCGCGGGCGATGGCTTCCGCCGGGTCAACAGCCAAGCCGCCGTCGGAAAAGCTGTCAGGCGTCACGTTGATGATGCCCATGATCAGTGGGCGGGCCAGGGAGAGGCCGGCAAAAGAAGCCGTCACGGCGAAATCGCCGCTCCGCTTCGGGGCGGCGATTTCGTCACTTTCGGCGATTGCCGGCAGGGCCCATCGGAGCCGGGCCCGCCGGCCGTCAAGAACTGGTTTGCGGTTCGGGTTCAAGGCCGCCGGGACGCTCCCTGCCCTTGGAGCCGCTCGCCGGAACCGAGGACTTGCGGCCACTGTCCTTCTCGGACGTTTCGCTTTCGTCGGGACGAACGATGGTCTCGCCTCTGAGCACGGCGGCGACTTCCTTGCCGGTCAGCGTCTCATACTCGAGCAGCGCCTGCGCCACGGTCTCGAGATCGTCCTTGTGCTCCACCAGTATCTTGCGGGCCAGGGCCTCCCCTTCCTCGACCAGGCGGCGGATTTCCCCGTCGATCGTCTTGGCGGTGGCGTCGGAGACGTTTTTGTGCTGGGTCACCGAACGGCCGAGGAAGATCTCTTCATCGTTCTCCGTATATCTGAGCGGCCCCAGCTTTTTGGAGAACCCGTACTCGGTGACCATGCTCCTGGCCAACTCGGTCGCCTGTTTGATGTCGTTGCTGGCGCCGGTGGTGATGTTGTCGGCGCCGAAAGTGAGCTCTTCGGCGATGCGGCCTCCGAACATCATCGCCACTTTCGATTCAAGTTCAATCTTCGAATAGCTGTAGCGGTCTGTTTCCGGCAGCGACATGGTAACGCCCAATGCCCGGCCACGCGGTATGATCGTCACTTTGTGCAAAGGATCGTGTTTGGGCCCATGCATGCCGACAAGGGTGTGGCCCGCTTCGTGATAGGCGGTCTGCGTCTTGTCATCGTCGGTCATCACCATGGAGCGGCGCTCGGCGCCCATCATGACCTTGTCCTTGGCCATTTCGAATTCACCCATGGTGACTATCCGCTTGCCGATCCGCGCCGCCAGCAATGCCGCCTCGTTGACGAGGTTGGCGAGATCGGCGCCGGAAAAGCCGGGCGTGCCGCGGGCGATGACGCGGGCATCAACGTCGGGCGCCAGGGGAACCTTGCGCATATGGATCTTGAGGATCTTCTCGCGGCCCAGAATATCAGGATTGGGAACCGTCACCTGGCGGTCGAAACGCCCGGGCCTGAGAAGCGCCGGGTCGAGGACATCGGGACGGTTGGTGGCCGAGATCAGGATCACGCCTTCGTTGGATTCGAAACCGTCCATCTCGACCAGGAGCTGATTCAGGGTCTGCTCGCGCTCGTCGTTGCCGCCGCCGCGGCCGGCGCCGCGGTGGCGGCCGACGGCGTCAAGCTCGTCGATGAAAATGATGCAGGGAGCGTTCTTTTTGCCCTGTTCGAACATGTCGCGCACCCTGGCCGCGCCGACGCCGACGAACATCTCGACGAAATCGGAGCCGGAGATGGTAAAAAACGGCACATTGGCCTCGCCGGCGATGGCGCGGGCCAACAGCGTCTTGCCGGTGCCAGGCGGGCCAATCAGCAGGCATCCTTTGGGAATCTTTCCGCCTAGGCGTTGGAACTTGGCTGGATTCTTGAGGAACTCGACGATTTCTTCCAACTCCTGCTTGGCTTCGTCGATGCCCGCGACATCGTCGAAAGTGATGCGGCCCTCCTTTTCCGTAAGCAGCCGG
>JAUXMA010000015.1 GCA_030623425.1 Rhodospirillaceae bacterium | reverse complement strand
CGGCGACCTCTATTACGAAGCCGGGGCGGCGGTAATCACCCTGATCCTGCTCGGCAAGTGGCTGGAAAGCCGGGCCAAGCGCGGCACCACGGCGGCCATACGGGCGCTGATGAACCTGAGGCCGGAAACGGCGAGGGTGCTGCGCGACGGCAAGGAGGTGGAGATTCCGGCCTCGGCGGTGACCAGCGGCGATTTGGTGGTCATCCGTCCCGGCGAAAGGCTTCCCGTGGACGGCATCGTCGAGGAAGGGACCAGCCAGATGGACGAGTCCCTGATCACCGGCGAAAGCATGCCGGTGCTGAAAACGGTCGGCGACGCGGTCACCGGCGGCGCCGTCAACGGCGAGGGACTGCTCCGCGTCCGCGCCACCACCGTCGGCGCCGAATCGGTCCTCTCGCACATCATCAAGCTGGTCCAGGGGGCGCAAGGCTCCAAGGCGCCGGTGCAGAAGCTGGTGGACCGTATTTCCGGCATTTTCGTGCCTATCGTCATCCTCATCGCCACCGTCACCTTCCTTGTCTGGTGGGGCATCACCGGGGACTACCCGACCGCCATCATCAACGCCGTCGCCGTCTTGGTTATCGCCTGCCCATGCGCCCTGGGGCTGGCGACGCCGACGGCGATCATGGTCGGCACCGGGCAGGCGGCGATGGCCGGCATCCTGATCAAGGACGCCGAAGCCCTGGAACGGGCCCACGGCATCACCAGCGTGGTCCTGGACAAGACCGGCACCCTTACCGAGGGCAGGCCGGAGGTGGCGGAGATATATTCCGTCGATGGCGACGAGGCCGGCTTGCTCAGGCTCGCCGCCGGCGCCCAGCAAGGGAGCGAGCATCCCCTGGCCCGAGCCGTACTGGCGAAGGCCGAAAGCGACGGCGCCGTCCTGACCCCGGTCGAGAATTTCAAGAGCCTCCCCGGAAAAGGCCTCAAGGCCCGCCTCAACGACCGCGACCTGTTGATCGGCAACCGTCTTTTGATGGCCGAGAGCGGCGTCGAGACGACGGCCCTCGAAAAAAGGGCGGCGAGCCTGGAAACACAAGGCCTGACGGTCATGTGGGTGGTGGAAAAATCGCCGGCTGGAAGGATACTGGGCCTAATCGCCGTCGGCGACGCGGTCAAGCCGCACGCCGCGAGCGCGGTGGCGCGCTTGAGGGAAAGCGGCATAGAAACCATCATGCTCACCGGCGACAACGCCCGCAGCGCCGCCGCGGTGGCCGAAAAGGTGGGCGTGGACCGAGTGGTGGCGGAAGTGCTGCCGGAGCACAAGGCAAACGAGATCAAACGGCTCAAGGCCGAAAACAAGATCGTGGCCATGGTCGGCGACGGCATCAACGACGCCCCGGCGCTGGCCGAGGCCGACATCGGCTTCGCCATGGGGACCGGCACCGACGTCGCCATGCACACGGCGGGCGTCACATTGATGCGCGGCGAGCCGATGCTGATAGCGGACGCCATTTCGGTATCAAGGGCGACTTACAACAAGATTCGCCAGAACCTATTCTGGGCCTTCATTTACAATCTCATCGCCTTGCCCTTGGCCTCGATGGGATACCTGAGCCCGGTCATCGCCGGCGCCGCCATGGCCATGAGCAGCGTTTCGGTGGTTTCCAACTCGCTTCTGCTCAAGCGGTGGCGGGCGAAATTTTAACATGGGAACAGTGAATACCGGAGGATCATCATGAATATCGGTTCCGCCGCCGAAAAAACGGGCGTTTCCGCCAAGACCATCCGCTATTACGAGGACATCGGCCTCATTCCGCCCGCCATCCGGGCCGAAAACGGCTACCGCTACTACGGGCGGAACGACGTCGAGACCCTGCGTTTCATCCAACGCGCGCGGCGTCTCGGTTTTTCGGTCAAGGACGTCGGCAATTTGCTGGCCCTGTGGCGGGACAAGAATCGGGCCAGCGCCGACGTCAAGGCCTTTGCCCTCGATCACATCGAGGAAGTCGAGCGGCGCATCGCCGAACTGCAATCCATCCGCGCCTCCTTGATCCATCTCACCGACCGCTGCCACGGCGACGACCGTCCCGACTGTCCGATCCTCGACGATTTGGCCAAGGTGCCGGTTTTATCCCAATAGTGCCGCCGGCGATGGCGACGCCAAGGCGTCCTTGCGGAAACGGAAACGCCAAGCCTTAAAAAATATTATCTGAAAATGGCTTAGAGAAAGTCGTTGATACCCGACCACAAAGAAGCCTGCTCGGAGACGGTGGATTCTTCGAGAAAGGATTTGAGGATGTCGCGGCTGCTGACAAGGCCTTTCAAGACGCTGTATTCGACGACGGGCATATGCCGAAAGCCCCGTTCCGTCATCGTCCGCATGACCACGCGGGTATCGTCTTGCAGCCCGCAGGTCGCCATCTCCCGGGTATAGATTTCATCGACCGTCATGTCGGCGATGCGCTCGGCTTGCTCGGCCAAGGCGCCGACGATGTCGCGTTCGGACAACAAGCCGACCTACTTTTTGCCGACATGGCAGACGGCGAGGATGCCGATTTTCTTGCCGGCCATCAGGCGCGCCGCCTCGACCACCGGGGTTTCGGGGCTGATGATCCGAACATCGCCGCCTTTGATCCGAATGATGTCTTCCACCAGCATGAAACCACCCCTCTCGCCCCATCGCCGTATCGTTATGGCGTTGTAGAAAGCATAATTTTATACCAACTTGCCGGTGTGCTGAACAACTTTGTCTTTGGCCTTTCATCCGTGCCGCGCTTTCGCTCCGGCCGTTTCCAAGAACCCTGTTGCGGCCCCATCGGCGGCGGGTTATCACCGGGGCATGTTCTTCGTCTTCTCCAAGGTGTTTTGGTTTTTCGTCAATCCCGGCAACCTGTTGTTGATCGCCTTGTGTCTGGGAGCGGCGTTGTCGCTGACGCGGTGGCGGCGGATCGGCCGGTGGCTGCTCGGTTCCGCCGTCGTTTTCGCCTTGCTGGTGGCGACTTTGCCATTCGGAAAATGGCTCATTCTGCCGCTTGAGAACCGTTTTCCCATCGTCCGCCAACTGCCCGAGCGGGTCGATGGAATCATTACCCTTGGCGGCGTGGTCGACCAGTTCGTGACCCGGGCGAGGGGACAGATCGCCATCGGCGGCGGCGTCGAGAGGCTGGTGGAACTTTCCGTGCTGGCGCGGCGCTATCCCGAGGCCAAGCTGATTTTCACCGGCGGCTCGGGCCGCCTCTTCCGCCAGGACGTCAAGGAAGCCGACGTGCTCGGGCCGCTTTTCGATATTTTTACCTTGGATGCGGAGCGGATCACCCTCGACAACCAATCCCGCAACACCTTCGAGAACGCTGTCGCCACGCGCCGGCTGGCCAATCCTCGTCCCGGCGAAACTTGGATTCTCATCACCTCGGCCTTCCACATGCCGCGTTCCGTCGGCTGTTTCCGCAAGGCCGGCTGGCGGATCGTTCCCTATCCGGTCGATTTCTCCCTGCAAGGGGACGAGGGCTTCGATCTGTCCTTTAACCTGCTTTCCGGATTGAGCGGCCTGAACGGCGGGTTGCACGAATGGCTGGGGCTGATCTTCTATTGGCTGACGGGAAAAACCGACAGTATTTTTCCGGCGCCGGAAGGTTGACAATTGCCCTGCCCGCCTGCCTGTGGCAAAAGAGATGACGGGGTCAACAAGGAGAGGCGATGAGGGGTTTTGGCGTTTGCAGGCGGGGAATTTGCGGGGCCGTCGCCGCCTTGGTCTTAGTCCTTCCGGCCCGGGCCGAGACCCTCTCGTTCGCCCGCTGGCTCGAGGACTTGCGCCAGGACGCCTTGCGGCATGGCGTCAGCGCCGCCACTCTCGATTCGGCGCTGAGCGGCATCAAACCCATTTCCCGGGTGATCGAGTTGGACCGCCAGCAGCCCGAATTCACGCTCACGTTCCACCAATACCAGGAACGTGTCGTGCCCAAGGCCAGGATCGAAAAAGGCAAGCGGAAACTCAGCGAAAACCGGACGTTGCTGAAGGAAATCGGCGAAAGGTTCGGCGTTCAGCCCCGCTTCATCGTTGCCTTCTGGGGGATCGAAACCGATTTCGGCCGCATCACCGGCGGATTTCCCGTCATCCCGGCGCTGACCACTTTGGCCTTCGACGGCCGCCGCGGCGCCTATTTTCGCCGGCAGCTGCTCGACGCCCTGACCATCTTGGATCAGGGCCATATCGATATCGCAAGGATGGTCGGCTCCTGGGCCGGCGCCATGGGCCAATGCCAGTTCATGCCGTCTTCGTTTCTGGCCTATGCCGTCGACTTCGACGGCGACGGGCGGAAAGACATCTGGAACAGCAAGGAGGACGTGTTCGCGTCCGCCGCCAATTACCTTTCCCGTTCCGGCTGGAGAAACGATCAAACCTGGGGGCGGCCGGTCAAACTGCCGCAACTTTTCGATCTCGACCTCGTCGATCTTAAACTGCAAAAACGGCTCAGCGAGTGGCAACGGATGGGAGTGCGAAGCGCCAACGGCGCCGACCTGCCGAAACGCGATCTGATGGCTTCGGTGGTCCTGGCGGAAGGGCCGGCGGGGCCCACTTTCGTCGTCTACGACAACTACCGCACCATCCTGAAATGGAATCGCTCGACTTTTTTCGCCGTCGCCGTCGGCTCCCTTGCCGACCGGATTGGGGGCGGTTAGATTTCTAGATATGGACTCGACACGCGGATGAAACGGATTTGCCACCTTTGCCGGTTATTGTTGGCGTTGGTTGCCGCGGTGGCGTTGACGGCCTGCGCCGAAACCCAGTTCGTCGTCCATACCGCGAAAATGGTGAACAAGCCAAGGACCGCCGGCGGCGAGTACAAGATCGGCGGCCCTTACCAGATCGATGGGATCTGGTATTACCCGCGAGTCGACTATAGCTACGACGAAACCGGAATCGCTTCCTGGTATGGGCCGAAATTTCATGGCCGGCCGACGGCCAACGGCGAGATTTACGATATGAACCGTCTCACGGCGGCGCACCGGACGTTGCCGCTTCCCAGCTATGTCACGGTCGTCAACATGGAAAACGGCCGCAGCATCAACATCATGGTGAACGACCGCGGTCCGTTCGCCCGCAACCGGATCATCGATCTTTCGCGGCGTTCGGCGCAGCTTCTGGGAGTGGAAAAGAAGGGCACCGCCCTGGTTCGCGTCAAGATTCTCGCCGATGAAAGCCGCGCCTTGGCCGCCCGCCTTCAAGGCAAGGCGGCGGTGAACGTCGGGGAAACGCCGATCATCGTCGCCAGTCTGCCCAAAGCCGACGTCAGCAGCGAATCCTTGCCTTTGCTTCCGGGAGCGGCGTCGTCGCCGCCAGCCGCAACGAAGACGGCAAGGATCACGCCGGTGGCGGTCAAACCGCAAGCCGCGGCCGCATTGCCGCCCGACCTGGGTAAGGTGAAATTTCTGCCGGTGGTGGCTACGGGGATTTTCATTCAGGCCGGGAGTTTTTCCATCTTTACCAACGCCAACAAGGTGCGCGCCAAGCTATCCGGGCTGGGGCCGGTGAAGATTTTTCCGGTGCTGGTGAACGGCCAGGATCTGTTCCGCGTCCGCGTCGGTCCCATGGACAGCGTCGCCAGCGCGGACCGCATGCTGGGGTGGGTGATTGGCGCGGGATACGCCGATTCCCACATCGTCGTTGAATGATCGGTATCACACCGCTCCCGCGAGAAAGAGCATGGCCATGTAGGCCGTGTCCGTCTTCTCGTAACACGTTGCGATGCACCGGAAGCGTTTGGTTTTATTGATGAAGCGTTCAACGAGGTGTCTTTCCCTGTAGACCTCCTTATCATGGGGGATGAGTTGGGACCGGGATCGGTTCGGCGGGATGGCCGCTTCCATGCCGGCTTTGCCGGCCAACAGATGTTCGCCCGGCAGGCCTTCCACCAAGTCCTTGATCCGATCCCATTGTCCGTCCGTCAAACCCTTGTGATTCATCCCAACCTCCATCAAGGTTCAAATGGATTCTTTGAATCACGGCAAGGATTGAGAATTGGTTAATTGTCAACAAGGCCTAGAGCAGGCTTTTTTATGGGGATTCCCAAAGCGGTTGAATACACGACCATGCCCTTTCTAGAGCATTTCAAGATTGTTCAGCGCCGGGCGGGGGAGCGGGCCGGTGCCGATTCTTATCGACACAGACATGCTCTTGCCCGATTGACCGCATCCAGGCGGCGAAGAATGATCACCGCCGCCGGCGTTTTGCTGTTGGCGGCCGCCGGGCTGTTTTCCGGCCGCCCGGCCTGGGCCCTGGAAACCATCGCCCGCCAGGCCTTTCTCATGGACATCTCGACCGGGACGGTACTGTTCGAGAAAAATGCCGTTCAAGCCATGGTTCCCGCCTCGATGAGCAAGATGATGACCGCTTACATGGTTTTCGAGCGGCTTCGGGATGGCAGCCTTTCCCTTGACGACACCTTTGCGGTCAGCGTCGCGGCCTGGCGCAAAGGCGGCGCCAGGAGCGGAAGTTCCACCATGTTCCTAGAGCCCGGCGAACGGGTGAAGGTGGAGGATTTGCTCCTCGGCATCATCGTTCAGTCCGGCAACGACGCCAGCATCGTCGTCGCCGAAGGGCTGGCCGGCGGCGAGGCCGCTTTCGCCGAGGAAATGACCCGGCGCGGGCGCCAGATCGGACTAGAGAACAGCGTCTTCAAAAACGCCACTGGCTGGCCCCATCCCGAACACCTGACGACGTCCAGGGACCTTGCCGTTCTCGCCCGGCGGACCATTGAGAACTTTCCCGAATACTACCATTACTACGCGGAACGGGAGTTTACCCACAACGGCATCCGCCAACCCAACAGGAACCCGCTTCTCTTCCGGAACATAGGAGTCGATGGGCTGAAAACAGGCCATACGGATTCATCGGGTTACGGCTTGGTCGCCGCCGCCAAGCGCGGCGAGCGGCGCCTGATCCTGGTGGTCAACGGCCTGCCCACGAAAAGGGCGCGGGCGCGGGAATCGCAACGCTTTATCGAATGGGGATTCCGCGAATTCGGCAATTATGCCTTGTTCAAGGCCGGGGAGACGGTGGGGGAGGCGGAAGTTTGGCTCGGGCAGGAGACGACGGTGCCGCTGGTCATCAAGAACGATCTGGTGGTCACTCTTTCCCGCAAGGCGCGCCGTGGAATGAAGGTGACGGTGAGATACCGCGGTCCCCTTTCGGCGCCGTTGAATGAGGGGGCGGCGGTGGCCGAGCTGGTTGTCGAGGCGCCGGGCGCGGCGCCCATGCGCTTGCCTCTGGTGGCGGGCGCCGAGGTCGAGCGCCTGGGCCTGATCGGCCGGTTGGGAGCGGCGTTGAATTATGTTCTTTGGGGCGGGTCCGGCTGAGATGGGCACCGGGCCAGCGGCGCGGGGCAAGCTCATCACTTTCGAAGGCATCGACGGCGCCGGTAAGTCGACGCAAGCCGCCTTGTTGGGGCGCTCCCTCAAGGACGCCGGCATTGACGCCCTGCTCACCCACGAGCCCGGCGGCGCGCCGGGGGCGGAGAAAATCCGCGACTTGCTGGTCAAAGGCGACGTCGATAAATGGGCGCCGATGACCGAGGTTTTGCTGCATTACGCGGCCAGGCACGAACATCTAGAGCGTACGGTCTTGCCGGCCCTGGCCGCCGGGCGCTGGGTGCTGTCGGATCGTTTCGCCGATTCGACCATGGCCTACCAGGGCTTTGGCCACCAACTGGGGCGGCGGACGGTGGCGGGGCTGCACCGCCTCATCGTCGGTGATTTCGCTCCCGACCTGACGGTGATCCTGGATGTGAGCGTGGAAGAGGGGTTGCAACGGGCGGCGGCACGGAGCGGCGCCGAGGACCGGTACGAGCGCATGCAGAGGACATTTCACCAGCGCCTGCGCCAAGGCTATCTCGACATCGCCGAACGCGAACGGAACCGTTGCGTCATCGTCGACGCCGGCGGCAGCGTCGAATCGGTCCGAGAGGCGGTCCGCCGGCTGGTGGGCGAGCGCATGGGAGTAGCCCTGTGAGCCGTCTTGAAGGCGTTCCGAGCGGCGAAAACGGACCGCCGCCGCCGCGGAAAACCCCCGATCTCGTTGGCCACGCGGAAGCCGAAAGGGTTCTTCTCGAGGCATTCCATTGCGGCCGGCTGGTCCATGCCTGGTTGATTTGTGGGCCGAGGGGGATCGGCAAGGCGACGCTGGCCTTCCGCTTCACCCGCTTCGTGCTTGCCAGAGGGGCAGGGGAGGCGGCCACCGGCGCACTGTTCGGCGGCGCTCCGCCGGCGGCGGAAAACCTTTACGTCGGGCCCTCCGAGCCGGTCTTTCGCCGCGTCGCCAGCGGCGGCCACGCCGATCTGTTGACGATCGAGCGCACAGCCCACCCGGAAACGGGAAAAATGCGCTCCGAGATCGTCGTTGACGATATCCGCGGCATCGCTCCCTTTCTGAGCCTGACGGCGGCGGAGGGAGGCTGGCGAGTGGTGGTCATCGACGGCGCCGACGAGATGAACGCCAATTCCGCCAACGCCTTGCTCAAAATCCTGGAGGAACCGCCGAAACGGGTCCTTTTTTTGCTCATCGCGCATAATCCCGGAAACCTGCCGGCGACCATCCGTTCGCGCTGCCGCATGCTCCGGCTGAAGCCCCTGGCCGAGGACCGCGTGGCGGCGCTTGCCGTCCGATTCTCGCCGGACCTGACGGCCGACGAGGCGGCCGAACTGGCGCGTTTGGCCGAGGGCAGTCCCGGACGCGCCCTGGCTCTGTCCAAGGGCGGAGGCCTGGGGCTGTACCGCGATCTGCTGGCCCTGCTGCAATCCTTGCCCCGGTTGGACGTCGCCGCCCTGCACGAATTCGCCGGGCGCCTGGGCAGGGCCGGCGCCGAGGAACTTTTTGACGCCGCCACCGACCTGTTGCGCTGGTGGCTTGGACGGCTGATCGTGTTCGCCGCGAACGGCGGCGGGATGCAGCCCGAGGGGATGCCGGCGGCGGAATTGGCGCTGATGCGCCGCTTGGCGGCGGCGAGCGGCCTTGATCGCTGGCTGGAGGTGTGGGAAAAGATCAACCGCTTGCTGGCATTGGCCGGTGGCGCCAAGCTGGAACGCAAACAGGTCATTCTCAATGTTTTCCACGCCCTGGAAAACACCACCCGCTAACCTGAATAATCGAGAATTTCCAGGAGAGAACGGCGATGGCCAGGGGCAAACGCTATTACATCACCACGCCGATCTACTACGTCAACGACGACCCCCACATCGGTCACGCGTACACTTCCTTGGCTTGCGACGTCCTGGCCCGGTTCAAGCGCCTCGACGGCTACGAGGTGAAGTTCCTCACCGGCACCGACGAACATGGCCAAAAGGTCGAGAAATCGGCCCGCGCCGCCGGCATGGAGCCGCGGGCCTTCACCGACAAGGTGTCGCGGAATTTCCACGAGCTCGCCAAGTTCATGAATTTCAGCTTCGACGACTTCATCCGCACCACCGAGGAACGGCACCGGCATGCCTGCCAGGACTTGTGGCGGCGGTTGATGGAAAGGGAGCAGATCTATCTTGGCACCTATGCCGGCTGGTACGCGGTCCGCGACGAGGCCTTTTACGGCGAGAGCGAACTGATCGACGGTCCCGGCGGCGGCAAAATCGCGCCTTCCGGCGCCGAAGTGGAATGGCTGGAGGAGCCCAGCTACTTCTTCCGCCTGTCGGCATGGCAAGAACCCCTGTTGAGGCTTTTCGCCGACCATCCCGACTTCATCCTGCCGGCAAGCCGCCGCAACGAGGTGATCAGCTTCGTCAAGGGCGGACTGCAGGACCTGTCGGTGTCGCGGACCAGCTTCCAGTGGGGCGTTCCCGTCCCCGGCGATGCCGATCACATCATTTACGTTTGGCTGGACGCGCTCACCAACTACATCACCGCCATCGGCTTTCCCGACACCGGGTCGGATGAATACGCCGCCTTTTGGCCGGCCGATCTGCACATGGTCGGCAAGGACATCCTGAGGTTTCACGCCGTCTATTGGCCGGCTTTCCTTATGGCGGCGGACCTGGAACCGCCGAAAAGAGTTTTCGCCCACGGCTGGTGGACCAACGAGGGGGAAAAAATATCCAAGTCCCTGGGCAACGTCATCGATCCCTATCATCTGGTCGACAAATACGGCCTCGATCAAGTGCGCTACTTTCTGTTGCGCGAAGTGCCGTTCGGCAACGACGGCGATTTTTCCCACCACGCCATGGTCAACCGCTTGAACGGGGAGCTGGCCAACGACTTCGGCAATCTGGCGCAAAGGGTGCTGTCGATGATCGCCAAGAACTGCGCCGGCGCGGTGCCGCCGCCGGGAACGCTCACCGGCGACGACGAGACCCTGCTCGCCGAAGTCCATGGCTTGCTCGAAAAAACCAGGGGAAACATGGACGTGCAAGCGTTCCACGAGGTCCTGGCGGCGATCTGGACGGTGATCCGCGCCTGCAACGTCTACGCCGACCGGCAAGCGCCTTGGAAACTGAAGACGGAAGCCCCGGAGCGCATGGCGACGGTTCTCTACGTTCTGGCCGAGACGATCAGGAATCTGGCGATCCTGACGTTGCCGTTCATGCCCCGGTCCATGGACCGGATGCTGGATCAATTGGCCGTCGCCGAAGACCGCCGCGCCTTCGCCTTCCTAGGCCCTGGTCACGCGCTGGTTCCGGCGACCGCCCTGCCGAAGCCGGAAGGGGTGTTTCCGCGCTTAGCGGTCGAAGGGCAGGGGCCTTGATGACGGCGCGGTCCCCAGGACTTGTCGACAGTCACTGCCACCTCGATTTCGCCGATTTTGACGGTGAGTTGGATGAGCTGGTCGACCGCGCCCTGGCGGCCGGCGTCGGCCATATTCTCACCATTTGCACCCGCGTCACCGGCTTCGAACCGGTTTTGGCGCTGGCCGAGCGCTTCGACAACGTCTTTTGCACCGTCGGCGTCCATCCCCACGAGGCCGGCCGCGAACCGGAGGTCACCACCGAACGCCTTATCAGCTTGGCCCGGCACCCGAGGGTGGTGGGGTTCGGCGAAACCGGCCTCGACTATCACTACGAGTTGAGCCCGAAGGAAGCGCAGCGGCGTAGCTTCCGCGTCCACATCGAGGCGGCGCGGGAAAGCGGCCTGCCGGTCGTCGTCCATGCCCGCGACGCCGACGACGACATCCTCGCCATCTTAGGCGAGGAACAGGCGGCCGGCGGCTTTTCCGGTCTCATCCACTGTTTCAGCTCGACCGCCGAAACGGCCTCGATGGTGCTTGACATGGGCCTTTACATCTCGTTTTCCGGCATCGTCACCTTCGCTGGCGCCAAGGCGTTGCGGGAAACGGCAAGGGGGCTGCCGCTGGAGCGGCTTTTGGTGGAGACGGATGCGCCCTACCTGGCGCCGGCGCCGAAGCGCGGCAAACGCAACGAGCCGGCCTTCGCCGCTTTCACGGCGGCGCGGCTGGCGGAACTCAAGGCCGTGCCGGCGGCCGAGTTCGCCGCCGCCACGACGGACAATTTTTTCCGCCTTTTCGGCAAAGCCCGGGCGCCGGAAGGCTTGCTTTCATGCGGCTGACCATCCTCGGCCGCGGCAGTTCCCCCGGCGTCAAACGCTTGGACGACATCCTTTCAGGGCTTTGGATTGATTTTATAAATAGTTCCCCGTGAAGAACTCGGACGCCATTGATTCCCCTTGGGGTTTTTGTGATTTGAAGTAACGGAATCTGCAAGAAATCGCGTTTTTGACGGTCGTTTTCTTGCGATTTGGGATTCCTTTTCCGGCCCATTTGTGATTCCCTGAAAGCTCATGATTCGGGGGTTCAAATGCGACCGAAACAGCCACAAAAAGCGCGGCATGACGATCTTTTCCGCGCCCGTCTCGATCAGATCATCAACATGAAACACGAGCTTGCCGTTTTGGCGGACAAGATCGACTGGACCTGGCTCGATGAGCAGCTGGCGGGGTGTTTTTCCGACCAGGGCCGCCCAGCGGAGCCGGTGCGGTTCATGATCGGTATGTTTATGTTGAAACACACCTACAGCCTCTCGGACGAGCAGGTTTGGGACCGTTGGGTGCAGGACCCTTATTTCCAATACTTCACCGGCGAGGAGTT
>JAUXMA010000190.1 GCA_030623425.1 Rhodospirillaceae bacterium | reverse complement strand
TTGACGATGTGCCGGGCACCCTTGACGATGTGCCGGCATCGCCGGCGGGCGCCTTTCTGCCGAGGAAACGGATAACGCGATCGTATGGGTACCATATGTCAGATTTGGACCACTAGAGCATTTCTATGTTGATAAAAATCTGCACCGGCTCATTCGAAACCGGCGGGAACCGCCGCCCCCGGCGATGCGATGGCCAAGGCCTTGAACAAGCGTCCCATGCCTTTCTCGCCAAGCAGACGCTTTCGCGCCTGGGCGATGTCGTTGGCTTGTTCCGGCGTCGCCCGGAGCGCCAACGCCTCGGCCCTGGCGCTTAGACCCAAACGCTCGAGGAATTCCCCTTGCGGCACGGGGCCGAAGGTGCCGGCGCCGGCCTTGCCGGCCGCCTCCGCCAGCGCCCGGAAATCCACATGCGCCGTCAGATCGGCCTCGCCTGGCGTGGCAAGGACGTCGTGATAGCGGTGGCCTTTGACCGCCTGCAGGGTTTCCCCCACCGCATGCTCGCCATGGCCGTAATCGATGATCAGCGCCGCTCCACCGTAATCCGTCACCCGCCGGCCGATGGCAAAAGCCAGCTCGGCGGCGGCGCGGCGGACCTCGACCACGGCGCCAAGGGGCGAGGAGGCCAATTGGCGCGGCATCGGCGGTGTCTCTTCCCAGGGAGAGGAAAGGACGAAACGGAAATCCTCGCCTTCGAGAGCGACCAGGCGCTCGCGCCAGCCCGCCGCCGTGCGTTGGAACTGGCGAACCGGCAGGGCGTCGAAGAATTCGTTGGCGATCAGCAGCAAAGGCCCCGCCGGCACCCGCGAAAAATCGTCATGCCAGAGCGGCCGGCGATCCGGCGTCAGGGTATTCAGGCTTCGCCGCTGGCGGCAACGCAAGACGGGGCTGGTTTCCACCAGGTGCAACTCGATGGCGGCGGCGAAGTCCGGCACCGTCGCCGACGCCCGCAAGGCGTCGGCCATGAGCGTCCCCCGGCCGGGACCGAGTTCGACCAGATTGACGCGCTGCGGCGCCCCCATTTCCCGCCACAGGGCGGCGCACCAAAGCCCGATGATTTCCCCGAACATCTGGCTGATCTCCGGGGCGGTGGTAAAATCCCCGGCGGCGCCGAAGGGATCGCGGTTCATGTAATAGCCGTGCTCGGGATGGCTTAACGCTTGGCTCATATACTGGGCGACGGTAAGAGGGCCCTCGGCGTTGATACGGCGGCGCAAGTGATCGGCCAGATCACTCACGCAGGGGTTTCCGCCAGGCGCCGAGAATCAGGTAAAGCCCCAGCGCCAACATGGGCAACGACAGCCACTGGCCCATGGTCGACCCCGCCCACAGGAAACCTATATGGGCGTCGGGCTGGCGGAACAACTCGGCGATGGCGCGGGCGACGGCGTAACCGACAAGGAACAAGCCGCAGAGAAAACCTGGACGGCGGCGCAAACTCTCCCGCCGCCAGAAAAGATGGAGCAGGAAGAAAAGGACGAAACCTTCGAGCAAGGCCTCGTAAATCTGGCTCGGATGGCGCGGCGTTGGACCGCCACGGGGAAAAACCATGGCCCAGGAGACGTCGCTGACCCGGCCGTAAAGTTCGCCGTTGATGAAGTTGGCCAGACGGCCGAGAAACAGGCCGATGGGGGCGGCGCAGGCGACGATGTCGGCCAGGGGCAGAAGCCGCAACCGGCGGCGGCGAGTGAACAGAACCTCGGCCACCAGGACGCCCAGGACGCCGCCGTGAAACGACATCCCGCCTTGCCACACGTACAAGATGGCGAGCGGATCTTGGAGATAGTAACCGAACTTGTAGAATAGCACATATCCCAGCCGCCCGCCGACAACCACGCCCAGGGTCGCCCAGACCAGGAAATCGTCGATGTCTGCCTTGCTCGCCACCTCTGGCGGGCGCTTGGCCATGAACCGCATGTAGCGCCAAGCGATCAGCAGACCGGCGATATAGGCGAGCGAGTACCAGCGGATCACCAGCGGTCCCAATTCGATGAGGACGGGATCGACGCTGGGGTAGGGGATGACGAAAATCATGCCGGTGGCGGTTTCCCGGACAACGTCCGTCACCGGTAACGATCATCGGTATCGAGGAATTCGGTAATGTATTTGCCGACGCCTTCCTCGAGCGGCGTGAAGGGTTTGTCATAGCCGGCGGCGGCGAGGCGGTCCATCCTGGCCTCGGTGAAATACTGGTATTTGTCGCGGATGGCCACCGGCGTCGGCACGTATTTGATCTGGGGTTCCTTGTCCAGCGCCAGGAAGACGGCTGTTGCCAGGTCGGCGAATGTGCGCGCCTTGCCGGTGCCGCAGTTGAACAACCCGCTGGCTTCGCTGTTTTCGACAAACCACATCACCACCTCCACGCAGTCGTCGATCCAGGTGAAATCGCGCATCTGGCCGCCGTCCTGGTAATCCGGATGGTGCGACTTGAACAACCGTACCGGCTTGCCGGCCCTGGCAGTGGGGAAAATTCCGGCAACGACGCTCTGCTGGCCGCCTTTGTGGTACTCGTTGGGGCCGTAAACGTTGAAGAACTTAAACCCGGCCAACTGCGGCGGACCGGGTTCGCCGTCGGCGAGCATGCGGACGATACGCCGGTCGAACAGATGCTTGGTCCAGCCGTAAGGGTTGAGAGGGCGAAGTTGGGACAGCGCCTCTGGCGCGGCGTCGTCGTCGAATCCTTGCGCGCCGTCGCCGTAGGTCGCCGCCGAGGAGGCGTAAAGGAACCGCACGCCATTGACGCCGCACCATTTCCACAGCCCCAGGGATAGCTTGAAGTTGGTGTTGAGCATGAGATCGACATCGGTTGCGACCGTCGACGAGACGGCGCCCATGTGAATGATCATCTCGATGCCGGAGCGGTTGTCTTCGAGGAAATCCAAAAGGTGATCGGGATGGACGACTTCGGCCAACTCGCGTTTGCCGACGTTCAGCCATTTGTCGCCATCGCGGAGCCGGTCGCAAATCACCAGCGGTCCCTTGCCGCGTTGCTCCAACGCCGCGACGATGTTGGAACCGATGAAACCGGCTCCTCCAGTCACCAAGAACATGGATGTTTTCCCATCGCTAAAAGGAGTTCGTTCAAGGAAAAACATTTATAGGGCCGCCGCCGCCGTCCCGCAAGCGCCAGGGCGAGCGTCCCTTGCCGGCCGGCGGAGCCCGCGTCCCGCTTACCACCCTTGGGCTAAGACCCTGTCCACGTATTCCGGCACCGTTTGCGTCGCCGGTCCGTAGATCGCCTGGGCGAACAGGCTGGCGCCTTCCGAGGGTTCAAGGTTCATCTCAACCGTCGGCGCCCGGGTCCTGGCGATGACATGCTGGACGAAGCCGGCGGCCGGATAGACGTTGCCCGAGGTGCCGATGGACAGGAACAGGGAACAGCTCTCAAGGGCGGCGTAAATGCGCTCCATCTCGAAAGGCATTTCGCCGAACCAGACGACGTCGGGGCGCATGCCGCCGGTCCGCCCGCAGGCCTCGCAGACATGCCCCGCCGAAAGGTCGCCCCGCCAACCGACCACGTGGCCGCAGGCCTGGCAACGCGCTTTCAGCAGTTCGCCGTGCATGTGCAGAAGATTGCGGCTGCCGGCGCGCTCGTGCAGGTCGTCGATGTTCTGGGTCACCACCAGAACCTCGCCCGGCCAATCGTCTTCGAGCCTGGCCAACGCATGGTGGGCGGCGTTGGGCTCGATGTTTGCCGCCGTCAGCCTGGCGCGCCGGTGGTTGTAGAATTCCCGCACGCGGACGGGATCGGCGGCGAAGGCCTCGGGAGTGGCCACGTCCTCGACGCGGACGCGGGCCCAGATGCCGCCGGCGTCGCGGAAGGTGTCAAGGCCGGACTCCTTTGATATTCCGGCGCCGGTGAGGATGACGATGCTCTGTTCGGAGTTCATTATTCATTCAAAGGCTGGCGCCGGGCAAGCAAACGCAGGCCCCTTGCCGGCGGCGGGACGGATCATGATAATCCATGCCCGAACCCGTTGGTGCTACGAAAAGAGTGAGGGTTGCGGCGATGCCTGGCGCGGTCAAGGTCCTGTTCGTTTGCATGGGCAATATCTGCCGCTCGCCCAGCGCCGAGGGGGTGTTCCGCAAGCTGGTCGAAAGCGAGGGCTTGAGCGAGTCCATCATTATCGATTCCGCCGGCACTCATGACTATAACATCGGCAGT
>JAUXMA010000014.1 GCA_030623425.1 Rhodospirillaceae bacterium | reverse complement strand
TCTTCGTTGGTGGCCCGCGGGCCGATCAACCGGTGGCGTCTGAGCGGGGCGTCGCTATAAAGGGCGTCAAGGCTTTCCGAGAGGCCCCGCCGGCCGAGTTCTTCCTTGACGCCCTCGACGTCGTATCCGGAATCGCCGGACAGCATCATGACGAGCTCCTGGCGTAAACGGTCCAGGGCTTCGTCTTCAAAATGCATGCAACCGAACTGCTCCTCGACAACGGGGAAAAAGTCCGGGTGGTTGATGATGATGGCGATCAGTGTCCGCTGAGCGATGCGATCGCCTTCCACCGGCGAAGCGGATGCCGTTCCCGGGTCGATCCGGGCCACCGCAATCCCACGCCCCTTTTCCCGTCCCCTTCCCATTTGCCATATCCGTTCCTTGAAGGCGCGGAGGAAATGCGCCCGCACGGTCGGGTCGTTGATCCTTCGGGCGTGATCCTGCAGCTTCTTTTGCAAGGCCGCCCGCTGTTCCGGCGTTTTTTCCGGTCCCGTCCCCGCCTCCATTCGCCACAGCATGTCGGACAGCGAAAAGGCGTCGGCGAACGTCCTGTCCATGAATTGCCGCGAGTATCGCCGGCTGACGCCGTCGGGATCGTCGCCGGTATCCGTCCGCAGGAACGCAAACCTGAGACCATGTCCGGGCTTCAACAGCGGCAACGCCCGCTCGGCGGCGCGGACGGCGGCGCGCTCGCCCGCCGCGTCGGGGTCGAAACAAAGCACCGGTTCGCGGACCAAACGCCACAGTTCGCCGATCTGCTCCTCGGTCAGGGCCGTGCCCAAGGGAGCGACGGTTTCTTGGTATCCGGCCTCGGCAAGGGCGATGACGTCCATATAGCCCTCGGTGACGATCAACCGGCCGCTTTTTCTCGCCGCGGCTTTCGCTTGGGCCAGGCCGTAGAGCACCCGGCGCTTATGAAAAAGATCCGTTTCCGGCGAATTGAGGTACTTGGCGCCCGTTTGTTGGGGCTCGCCGTCGCTCAAGATTCGCCCGCCGAAGGCGATGATCCGCCCGCCGGCATCGGTGATGGGAAACATCACCCGGCGGCGGAAACGGTCATACGGCGCGCCCCCCCCTTCATCGGGACGGATGATCAGCCCGGCGGCGCTCAACAGTTCCTCGGAAATGTCGTCGCCGCTCAGCGCCGCTTTCAGCGCGCCACGCGCATCGGGCGCGAAACCCAGGCGGAACCGCTTGATGGTGTCGTCATCCAGGCCGCGGCCGCGAAGATAGTCGCCAGCCGCCTTGCCCTCGGGCATGCGCAACATTTTCTCGAAATAGGCGCAAGCCGCCTCCAGAACATCCAGGAGGGATTGGCGCCGGCGGTTCCGTTGGCGCTCCTCCGGAGTG
Organism: Rhodospirillaceae bacterium; assembly: GCA_030623425.1. GTDB lineage: Bacteria > Pseudomonadota > Alphaproteobacteria > Rhodospirillales > 2-02-FULL-58-16. Next base: position 10,959 of record JAUXMA010000014.1, on the reverse strand, counting down.
TCGGCGGGGACCTCCATTCCGGCCTCGGCGGCCAGATGCTGGACCGCGTCGGGGAAGGAGAGTCCGTCCATTTGCATGACGAAATCGATGACGCCGCCGTGCGCGCCGCAGCCGAAGCAATGATAGAATCCCTTGTCCTCGTTGACCGTGAAGGACGGCGTCTTTTCCTTATGAAAGGGGCAAAGGCCAATGTGTTCCCGGCCCTTCTTGGTCAGCCGGACGCGCCGGGCGATGGTCCCCGCGAGTTCGAGGCGGGCGCGCAATTCATCAAGAAATTGGGGCGAAAACACCACCTGCTCCGTCTCAAATATGGCCTCTGTTCAAGCCTCGGTGCCGGCCGGGGCGGAACCGCCGGATGTAACCCATATTAACCATGCCGCCGAACCGAGCCAATCGCGGATCGCCGAGGGATATCCCCCGGATTGCCGAGTTATCCCCAAATACTTGGGCCGAAAAACGCTGCATAAGGCACCTTGCCGGGGCGCTCGGCGGCTTCGCCAAAGCGCCGCTCAACTCAGCTGTTTCTTGACCACGGCGCTGGCCTTGGCGAAGTCCATGCGTCCGGTGTAGCGCTCCTTCAAGGCGGTCATGACCCGCCCCATGTCCTTGAGGGTTTTGCCTTTCTCTTCGATGATCACCGAGGTGATCGCATCGACCAGTTCGTCATCGGCGATTTGCTCGGGCAGGAATTGCTCGATGGTGGCGATTTCCTTCGTCTCGCGTTCTGCCAGGTCGAGGCGGCCGCCTTTTTCGTACATTTCAATGCTTTCGCTACGCTGCTTGATCATGGATTGCAACAAGGCGAGAATCTCGTCATCACCGATCCCTTCCAGGTTGCCTTTGGCGCGGGCGGCGATGTCGCGGTCTTTGAGCGTCGCCAGGATCAGCCGCAAGGCGGCAACCACTTCCTGGCTTTTGGCCAACATGGCGTCTTTCAAGGCGTCATTGATACGGTCGCGGAGCATGGAGCATCCATGGGAGTTTTTCGAGAACCGCCGACGTTAGCGAAAAACGCCGCATAAGGCAAATTCTTGGAATAAAATAACCCATTGAAATATATAAATATTTTTATGAGAATGAAATCTTGACGGCGGCACGTCTTTTGCTTATGAAAACGGTCCAGCCAACATTTTGAAACTTATGCCGCCATATCCGGGCGCCTGCCGGCGCGCGACCCCGCAATGGCGCCGGATGAATGCCGCCGCCGCGGCGCTCGCGCCAGCGCCAAAGCAGAGGATGCGCCGTTTGACGCCCGACCCCGCCGCTTCCCCCGCGCCGTCCGCCGCCAAACCATCCGGGGCCAACGCGGCGCTGGTATTGGCGGACGGATCGGTTTTTTGGGGGCGCGGCGCCGGAGCCCCCGGCGTGGCGGTCGGCGAGGTATGCTTCAACACCGCCATTACCGGCTATCAAGAGACCCTCACCGATCCGTCCTACGCCGGGCAGATCATCACCTTCACCTTTCCGCACATCGGCAACGTCGGCGTCAATGGGGAGGACATTGAAACAACGACTCCGGCCGTGCGCGGCTGCGTCTTGCGCACCGATATCACCGGCCCGGCCAATTGGCGAGCCTCCGGGCACCTGGACGAATGGTTGAAATCCATGCATCTGGTCGCCGTCACCGGGATCGATACCCGCCGGCTGACCCGGCGCATTCGCGACGGCGGCGCTCCCAACGGTGCTTTGGCGCACGCCGCCGAGGATGACATCGATACCGAGGCCCTTGGCCGCATGGCCCGGTCCTGGCCGGGTCTCAAGGGCATGGACTTGGCGAAGGATGTCACCTGCGCCCGGACTTATGCCTGGGACGAGACCGAATGGTCCTTGCGGGTCGGATATGGGCGCCAGAAGGCGCCGAAATTTCACGTCGTCGCCGTCGATTATGGCGCCAAACGCAATATCTTGAGGTGCCTGGCCTCCGCCGGTTGCCGGGTCACCGTGGTTCCGGCCGCGGCGACGGCCGAAGAGGTGCTGGCCTTGCAACCCGACGGCGTGTTCCTGTCGAACGGCCCCGGCGACCCGGCGGCGACCGGCGAGTACGCGGTGCCGACGATCAAAGGCGTGCTCGCCGGGGGCTTGCCGGTGTTCGGCATCTGTTTGGGCCACCAGATGCTGGCTTTGGCCTTGGGGGCGAAAACATCCAAGATGCACATGGGGCACAGGGGAGCCAATCAGCCGGTCAAGGACCTCGCCACCGGCAAGGTGGAGATCACCTCGCAGAACCACGGCTTCGTGGTCGACCGCGACAGCCTTCCCGACGGCGTAATCGAGACCCATACCTCGCTGTTCGACGGGACCCTGGAGGGTCTGCGGGCCGAAGGCAAGCCGGTGTTCTCGGTCCAGTACCACCCCGAGGCCTCGCCGGGACCACAGGACAGTCATTACCTGTTCGATAGGTTCATTGGGATGATGGAGGGGGGATGATGGCTAATGCTAATGTAACAATCCATGGTAGGAACTTTAATATTTCTTGTGATGAAGGAAATGAGAATCACATCGATCGCTTGGGTAAGTACAATGAGTTGGCAGCCGTTCTCGGTGCTCTTAAGGCACTTCTTGGATTATGAATTTCTCAGCGATTAAAAACTCCAAACGCCCCGACTGCGGAAACGTTGTTTTTTTCAACACAGAGGTCACAGAGGAGTCACAGAGCGCACAGAGAAGAATGAGGAGGCGCTTCGCGCCCTTTGTTGAGAGATTTGGATGGCTAGCCGCTATTGCTGAGGACAAGCACGGTCGCTCTGTGTCCTCTGTGACTCCTCTGTGTTCTCTGTGTTTAAAAAAAACCTATGCCACAGACTCGGCGTTTTCAGACCGAGCTAAACTTCATCAGCCGGTAGCGGTTCAGGCGCATGGCTGAAAATGATCATTTGAGCGAGAAAGTGATCGGGCTGGCTATCGACGTTCATAAGGCCCTCGGACCCGGACTTTTAGAGTCGGTATACGAGCAATGCCTCTGTCATGAGTTGAAAGAGAACGGCGTCCAGTTCGAACGGCAAGTGGCCGTCCCGATTACCTACAAAGCAGCCAATTTGGAATGCGGGTTCCGCGCCGATGTCATTGTGGAAAAACCTTGCTGATCGAGATAAAGGCCCTCGAAAGACTGCTCCCGGTTCATCAGGCCCAGGTGCTGACCTATTTGAAGCTTAGTGGAATAGGAAGGGGCCTGCTCATCAACTTTAATACCAAACTGCTCAAAGACGGCATCCAGCGCTATGTGTTTTAGGATGGGCCTATGTGTTCGCGAGACTCCTCCGTGCCCCCTGCGTTTCAATAACCCGCTTGCGGCGGACGCGCCGTTGCCTCGTCAAACGAGGTAGTTCCCGCATGCCTAGGCGCGAAGACATAAGCTCCATCCTCATCGTCGGCGCCGGGCCCATCGTTATCGGCCAAGCCTGCGAATTCGACTATTCCGGCGCTCAGGCCTGCAAGGCGCTTAAGGAAGAAGGCTACCGGGTGATCCTGGTCAATTCCAACCCGGCCACCATCATGACCGATCCCGGTTTGGCCGACGCCACTTACATCGAGCCGATCGAGCCCGAGCTTCTCGAGCGCGTCATCGAACACGAAAAACCCGATGCCTTGCTGCCGACCATGGGCGGGCAAACGGGGCTGAACGTGGCCATGGAACTGGCCAGGGCCGGAACTCTGGAAAAATTCGGCGTCGAGATGATCGGCGCCGACGAGGACGTTATCGCCAAGGCCGAGGATCGCCAGCAGTTCCGCGACGCCATGGTCCGCGTCGGCCTGGAATGCCCGTTAAGCCGATTGGTCAAGTCCATGGACGAGGCGCGCGGGAGCTTGCAAGCCCTCGGCCTGCCGCTGATCATCCGCCCGTCCTACACCCTGGGCGGCATCGGCGGCGGCATCGCCTACAACCGGGAAGAATTCGAGAACATTGTGGCGCATGGCCTTGCCACCTCGCCGGTCGGCGAGGTCCTGGTCGAGGAATCGGTCCTCGGGTGGAAAGAATACGAGATGGAGGTGGTCCGCGACCGAGCCGACAACTGCATCATCATCTGCTGCATCGAAAACGTCGATCCCATGGGCGTGCATACCGGCGATTCCATCACCGTGGCGCCGGCGCTGACGCTGACCGACAAGGAATACCAGATCATGCGCAACGCTTCCGTTTCGGTGTTGCGTGAAATCGGCGTCGATACCGGCGGTTCCAACGTCCAGTTCGCGGTTGATCCGGACAATGGCCGCTTGCTGGTGATTGAGATGAATCCCCGGGTCTCCAGGTCTTCCGCCCTGGCCTCGAAGGCGACCGGCTTTCCCATCGCCAAGGTCGCCGCCAAACTGGCCGTCGGTTACACCTTGGATGAATTGATGAACGACATCACCGGCGTGACGCCGGCCTCGTTCGAACCGACCATCGATTACGTGGTCACCAAAATCCCCCGCTTCACCTTCGAAAAATTTCCCGGCACCAAGCCCGAGCTGACCACGTCGATGAAGTCCGTGGGCGAGGCCATGGCCATCGGCCGCACATTCGCCGAATCCCTGCAAAAAGGCCTGCGATCGATGGAAACCGGGCTGACGGGCCTGAACGAGGTCGAAATCGAAGGCGCCAGGACGGACGGCGGCATCAACACCGAAGCCGTCCTCGCCGCCTTGTCCAAGCCCCGGCCCGAACGCATCCTGGTCATCGCCCAGGCCTTTCGCTTGGGAGTCGCGCTGGACGATATTCAAGCGGCCTGCAAATACGATCCTTGGTTCCTGGACCAAATCAGGTCTCTGGTCAATGCCGAAGAGGAAATCCGGGGGCAAGGGCTTGCCGGCGGGGCGTTGGATCTGTTGGGCTTGAAAAAACTCGGATTTTCCGACCAGCGGTTGGCCGAACTTACCGGTCGGACGGAGGCGGAAGTGGCCTCGCGGCGCCGTCGTTTGGGTGTCCATCCCGTCTATAAGCGGGTCGATACCTGCGCCGCCGAATTCCCGTCCAGGACCCCTTACATGTATTCGGCCTACGAAGGCGACGGGGTAAACCCGGCGGAATGCGAAGCCGATCCTTCCGATCGACCGAAAGTGGTCATTCTGGGCGGTGGCCCCAACCGCATCGGTCAGGGCATCGAGTTCGACTATTGCTGCGTCCATGCCGCCTATGCCTTGAAAGAGGCGGGGATCGAGGCGATCATGGTCAACTGCAACCCGGAAACGGTGTCCACCGATTACGATACTTCCGACCGCCTCTATTTCGAGCCGCTGACCGCCGAGGACGTCATCGAGCTGATCCGGGTCGAGCGGTCGAGGGGGGATTTCAAGGGCGTCATCGTCCAGTTCGGCGGGCAGACGCCCCTGAAGCTGGCCGCCGCCCTGGAAGCCGCCGACATCCCCATCCTCGGCACCTCGCCCGACGCCATCGACCTGGCGGAAGACCGGCAACGCTTCCAGGTCCTGCTCCGGGAACTCGGTCTCGGGCAACCGGCCAACGGCCTTGCCCGGTCGGTCGAGGAAGCCGAAAAGGTCGGCAAGGATATCGGCTATCCTCTGGTCATCCGCCCTTCGTATGTGTTGGGCGGCCGGGCGATGGAGATCGTCCACGACCGTGGAGCGTTGTTACGCTACATAACGACCGCCGTGCAGGTCTCCGGCGACAGCCCGGTGTTGCTCGATTCCTTCCTCGATGACGCCATCGAGGTGGACGTCGACGCCATTTGCGACGGCAGCGACGTTTTCGTCGCCGGCATCATGCAGCATATCGAGGAGGCCGGCATCCATTCGGGCGATTCCGCCTGTTCGCTGCCGCCCCATTCCCTGCCCGCCGACGTGGTCGCGGAACTCGAACGGCAGACGACGGCGCTGGCCCGGGCGTTGAATGTCGTCGGTCTGATGAACGTGCAGTTCGCGGTCAAGGACGGCGACATTTACGTCCTCGAGGTCAACCCCAGGGCCAGCCGCACCGTTCCCTTCGTCGCCAAAGCCACCGGCGTCCCCATCGCCAAGCTGGCGGCGCGCGTCATGACCGGGGAAAGGCTTTCCTCTTTCTCGCTGATGACGGCGCCCGGAATGAACCACGTGGCGGTCAAGGAAGCGGTGTTCCCTTTTGCCCGGTTTCCCGGCGTCGACATCATCCTGGGCCCGGAAATGAAATCGACGGGCGAAGTCATGGGCATCGCCGCCGATTTCAGCGGCGCTTTCGCCAAGGCCCAATTGGCCGCCGGCACAAGGCTGCCCGACGGCGGAACGGTTTTCATTTCGGTCAAGGACCGGGACAAACAAACGGCGAGCGAATTGGCGGAACGGCTGCAAGGAATGGGGTTCGCCCTTGTCGCCACCTCGGGCACGCAAAAATACCTCGAGGCGGCGGGCCTCCGCGTCAAGCGCGTCAACAAGGTTTTGGAAGGCCGGCCTCATTGCGTGGACGCCATCATCTCGGGCGAGATGCAGTTGGTCATCAATACAACCGAAGGCGCCCAGGCCATTGCCGACAGTTATACCATCCGCCGCTCGGTTCTGATGGGCAACATTCCCCATTACACCACCATGACCGGGGCGGCGGCGGCCGTCGGCGCCATCGAATCGCTCCGCGCCGGTAGGCTTGATGTGGCGCCGTTGCAGTCGTATCTTAAGGCATCGTTCTAGACATTTTTTTAATCTTTCCCGCCGCTTTTTTGCACATCCTTGCCGCGAATGAACGGGGATGTGCTTGGCATGGGAAAAATCGGAATTTTTGGCCATGGAAAAAATCCCCATGACTCCGGAAGGTTTGGGCCGACTGGAAGAAGAACGCAAGAGGCTGATGAACGAAGAACGTCCGCGGATCATCCGCGCCATCGCCGCCGCCCGTGAACACGGGGATCTTTCGGAAAACGCCGAATACCACGCCGCCCGCGAGCACCAGAGTTTCACCGAGGGACGGCTGGCTGAACTTGATGATCTCATCAGCCGCGCCGAAGTCATCGACACCACCAAGCTTTCCGGCGACGTGGTCCGTTTCGGCGCCACCGTGTTGCTGGCCGACGAGGATACCGACGAGGAAACGACCTATCAGATCGTCGGTTCCCACGAATCCGACATCGATTCCGGCCGGCTGTCGGTTACCTCGCCATTGGCCCGCGCCCTGATCGGCAAATCCCTGGGCGATTCCGTTGAAGTGACCACGCCTCGCGGCTCGAAATTTTACGAGATCGTCAAGGTCAGTTATCTCTGACGGCGGTTGCCAGGGAGTTTTGGCGGGCTTAGTCTGTGCCCGTCAACCAAAACGATGGAAAATCAATGCCCTTCATCGCCCGGCGTCTCGACCGCATCAAACCGTCGGCGACCCTAGCCGTCACCACCAAGGCGCGAGAACTCAAGGCGCAAGGCCACGACGTCATCGGCCTCGGCGCCGGCGAGCCCGATTTCGAAACCCCCGATCACATCAAGGAGGCGGCCAAGGCGGCCATGGACCGGGGCGAGACCCGCTACACGGCCGTCGCCGGCACGCCCGAGCTGCGCCAAGCCATTTGCGGCAAGTTCAAACGCGACAACGGACTGGACTACACGCCCGAGCAGGTGACGGTGGGATGCGGCGGCAAGCAGACCATTTACAATGCCATGATGGCGACCCTCGATCCCGGCGACGAGGTCATCATCCCGGCCCCCTACTGGGTTTCCTATCCGGACATCGCCCTCTTGGCCGAAGGCACGCCGGTCATCGTCGACTGCCCGGCGGAAGCGGATTTCAAACTCAAGCCCGAGGATCTCGAGCGGGCGATCACCGCGAAGAGCAAGTGGCTGATCCTCAACTCGCCTTCCAACCCCACCGGCGCCGCTTATACGGGCGCCGAAATGAAGGCGATCACCGACGTTGTGCTGCGACACCCCCAGGTCTGGGTGCTGGCCGACGACATCTACGAGCATATCGTCTACGACGGATTCGAGTTCGTCACCCCGGCCCAGGTCGAGCCGGCGCTGATCGGCCGCACCCTGACCGTCAACGGCGTCTCCAAGGCCTATTGCATGACCGGATGGCGTTTGGGCTACGCCGCCGGTCCGGCCGAGCTGATCAAGGCCATGAACAAGGTGCAGTCGCAAAGCACCACCCATACCTCGTCGATCAGCCAGGCGGCGGCGGCGGCGGCGTTGACCGGCCCGGACGATTTCATCGCCGCCAACAACGCCGTCTTCAAGGAACGCCGGGACCTGGTCGTCGCCCTGTTGAACCAGGCCAGCGGCCTCGTCTGCCCGACGCCCAAGGGGGCGTTTTACGTCTACCCTTCTTGCCGCGAATTGATCGGCAAGAGCACTCCCGGCGGCAAGCGCATCGCGACGGACGAGGATATGGTCGCCTACTTTCTGGAAGAGCAGGGGGTGGCGGCGGTGCCCGGAACCGCCTTCGGGTTTTCGCCGCATTTCCGCGTCTCCTACGCCACCTCGACGGAACTCCTGGAAGAGGGCTGCCAGCGCATCCAGCGGGCCACGGCGGCGCTGAAATAGGCATGCGCGTCGATCGTTCGGGGAATGGCCGTTGCCGGACCGGCGGGGGAGCGGGCTTGCGCCGACCAATCTTGACATGCTCTAAGAAGCTCGTGACCGTTTTCGGGGAACCAACCCGTGGGAGGATTTCGTGACCGGCAAAGTACCATCCGAACCCCGTTGCGCGGCCCTTGTCGGGCCCTACTTGTGCGGCAAGACGACATTGCTGGAGAGCCTTCTCGTCGCCTCCGGCTCCGTCCACCGCAAGGGCAGCATAAAGGACGGAAACACCGTCGGCGACGGCACGCCCGAAGCGCGCGACCGCCAGAGAAGCACCGAGCTTTCCGTCGCCAGCACCCGCTACCTGGACGAAGACTGGACCTTCATCGACTGTCCGGGCTCCGTTGAACTGACCCAGGATACCTTCAACGCGCTGATGGTGGCGGACACGGCGGTGGTCGTCTGCGAACCCGAGGCGAACAAGGCCCTGACCCTGGCCCCGGTGTTCCGGTTCCTGGACGAGCACAACATTCCGCACTTCGTTTTCATCAACAAAATGGACACCGCGCAGACAAGGATAAAAGCGGTCCTCGAGGCTTTGCAGACGGTGTCCGAACGGCCGCTGATCCTGCGCCAGGTTCCCATCCGCGACGGCGAACGCGTCAGCGGCCATGTGGACTTGGCCAGCGAACGGGCGTTCCAGTGGAACACCGGCAAGCCCTCGGATCTGGTCCAGCTTCCCGAACCGGTTGTCGAGCGCGAGCAGGAAGCGCGCACCGAAATGTTGGAGGCACTGGCCGACTTCAACGACGCCTTGCTCGAAGAACTCCTGGAAGACATCATTCCCAGCACCGACGATATCTACGCCAATCTGACCAAGGACCTGCAGGAAGACCTGATCGCTCCGGTGTTCTTCGGTTCGGCCGAAAGCGACAACGGCATCCGCCGTCTCTGGAAGGCGCTTCGTCACGAAGCTCCCGAGCCGTCGGTGACAGCGAAAAGATGGGGGTTTGAAACGTCGGGCGAGGCTACGGCGCAGGTTTTCAAGACCCTGCATGCCAGCCAGATCGGCAAGCTTTCCCTGGCCCGGGTGTGGAGTGGCGAAATTTCCGACGGCATGACCGTCAACGGGAGCCGAATCAGCGGGCTCTTTACTTTGTTCGGCCAGAAACAGGACAAATTGGCCAAGGCCGGCGCCGGCGCCGTCGTCGCCCTGGGACGCATGGACGCCGTCGCCACCGGCGACGTACTCTCGCCTTCAGGCAATGCCAAGGCCTCGGACTGGCCCCGACCCCTGCCGCCTCTGTTTTCCCTGGCCATCCACGCCGAAAACCGGGCCGACGAGGTCAAGCTCACGGGGGCGCTCGCCAAACTTGCGGAAGAAGATTCCTCGCTTTCCTTTCAGCAAAATCAAGACACCAGCGAACTGCTGCTGTGGGGGCAAGGCGAAATGCACCTTCAAATCGCTCTCGACCGCTTGCAAAACCGCTACAACATGTCGGTCATCTCGGCCCGGCCTCAAGTTCCTTACAAAGAAACTGTCCGCAAGTCGATTTCCCAGCACGCTCGTCACAAAAAGCAAAGCGGCGGTCACGGCCAGTTCGGCGACGTCCACCTGGACATCAAACCGTTGCCGAGAGGATCGGGATTCGATTTCCACAGCACCATTACCGGCGGCGTAGTGCCCAAGCAGTACATTCCCGCCGTCGAAAACGGCATCAAGGACTACATGAAGCGGGGGCCAATGGGCTTCCAGGTGGTCGATATCGCGGTGACGCTGACCGACGGCCAATACCATTCGGTCGACAGTTCCGACTTGGCTTTCAAGTCGGCGGCGCAATTGGCCATGCGCCAAGGCATGCCCCATTGCAATCCGGTTCTTCTGGAGCCGATCTTCATGGTGAAGATCGCCCTTCCCAACGAGTTCACCTCCAAGATCCAACGCCTGATCAGCGGGCGGAGAGGGCAGATCCTCGGTTTCGACGCCAGACCCGACAGGAAAGATTGGGACGAGGTTTCGGTGCAATTGCCGCAGTCGGAAATGCACGACCTGATCATCGATTTGCGGTCGGTTACCTTAGGCGTCGGCACGTTCGTTTGGGAGTTCGACCACTTGCAGGAAGTCACCGGCAAGTTCGCCGATCAAGTCGTTAGCGAGCGGGCCGCGGCCAAAAAATAGACGCATCTCCTCATAACACCGCCCGAGGCCCCGATAAGGACGGAAATCAAACCGGGTCACAAACTTGGCATGTTTGAAATGGTGAATTTCCTTGGCGAATCGAGGCATTTCACGTCAGTCACGGGTGGCGGCAAATACCCCCCAAGGCTGCCGTCCGCGGAGCGCGGCGGGAGCTTCTTTGGTGCATCGCAACATGAGCGGCGTCTGATATAATGATTTTCCGATGACGCCATGAAAATAACGGTCGTTTCGAAGCCTTGCCATCGCCCCGGACAAGAAATGGAGAACCGTCCATAACTGAATGAAATGAAAGTTATTTTCTTTTGGAATAAAAAAGCCGGGCTCTGGAGAGCCCGGCGAGTTGATCAGGGAGG
>JAUXMA010000096.1 GCA_030623425.1 Rhodospirillaceae bacterium | reverse complement strand
GTAGCACGTCGTGCAGGTCGTCTTCGTCGCCGCGTCGTAAGTCGTCGTGCATACCGGCGCCGACACCGCCGGCGGCGCAAAAACCAACACCGTAGCCAGCGTGACGATAGCCAATATGGCAACTCGCCGGTATCGATCCACGTTCACCTCCCAGCCAAGTGGTCCGGTGAAAACCTTGCCAGGCATGTTCAAATCCTTGGGCGATGGTACACATATTCCTTCGCCGGAAAAGTTTCAAGTCCGCCGCCACCTGACGCCGTCAACCGCCGCGCTCAAAGATCAGGAAGCGCGGCGTTTCCTCGACCCGATGGTAGCCCTTGAAGGCCGCCGCGAAACGTGAATCCCGATTGAGGAACTCAAAAAGGGAGGTCGATTCTCGCCGGCTTTCCCGGATCGTCTCCTTGTCGATGATGACGGCCCCGGGAACCATCGCCGGTGCGTTTTTCCTGAACCTGAATACGCAGTAGGCCAAGATCGCCGCCAGCCCGACCAGGAAATGGGGTTTCAGGGAAAATCCGATCGCCGCGAGAAGTGCGCAAAGGGTTGAATGAGGTTTTCCGCCTCCGCCGCCGTTCAACCTGCCGGCGAGGTCGAGAAAATAGGGTCTGGCGAAAAGAACCAGCAAATGCTCGCGCTCGCCGAAATCGGGACCGGGCAGGATCGTCACCAGGTAAACGAAACAGCAACCCAGCCACCGGGTCGCGCACTTGCAAACGCCCGACTCAAGCAGCGAGCGCAGGGAAAGACCGAAAGAGACGATGACGAGCGCATAAACCGCCAGGCAAAAGGCCCTCTGCAAGGAAAGGCCGAATTGCTCGGCCAACAAGACGACTGGTACGTTGAGGTAGGTGATCAGCGGCGGATTGGTCTCGAAGAAATCGCGGTAAAGGGTGCCGCCGCCAAGCAGAACGCGGGCGCCCTGGAGATGCCAGGCGACGTTGTCCGTCAAGATCAGCAGCTGGTCATGTATCAGGAAGCCGCCGACGATGAGGACGAAGGACAGGGCCAGGGGCGTTTTGCCGCCGAAGCCTGATTTTGACAATGCAGCCACGGAGCCAAAATATGCCTGAAATATGCAGAGCGCATACTAATTTACGTCTTTCCGCTTGATTGGCACTGGCCAGGCTTTAGAAAATTAGTATGCTGTCACCGAATTTCTGTCGTCACCGAATTTCTGTCAAAGGCTATGAAAATTAGTATGCTGTCACCGGTTTTTCATGGTTGACGATCCCGACCGGCGGCTTTCCTTCATCTCCATCGTCGTGCCGATGTACAACGAGGAGAAGGTGATCGACTCCTTCTTCGAGGAGATCGGGGCCTATCTGACGACACTGCAATGCCGCCACGAGATCGTCTGCGTCAATGACGGCAGCGGCGACGGGACACTGGAGAGGCTGCTGGCGCGGCGGGCCGGCGACGCGGCCGTGAAGATCGTCGATCTGGCGCGCAATTTCGGCAAGGAAAACGCCCTGACCGCCGGTCTCGACCATTGCCGGGGAGACGTCGTCGTTTCCATCGACGCCGATTTGCAGGACCCGCCCGAGCTCATCGACGATTTCATCGCCAAATGGCGCCAAGGCTATGATGTCGTTTACGGCGTGCGCAGCAAGCGGCTCGGGGAGGCGGTGTCGAGGAAAGCCCTGGCGCATTTGTTCTACCGGGTCTTCAACCTGCTGACGGAACAAAGGATTCCCATCGATACCGGAGATTTCCGGCTTATGGACCGCCGCGTCGTCGAAGCGCTGGGCTTGCTCCCGGAACACTACCGCTTCATGAAGGGGTTGTCGTCTTGGGTCGGCTTCCGGCAGGTCGGCCTGCCCTTCGTGCGCAAGCCGCGCGCCGCCGGCGTCTCGAAATGGAACCTTTGGCGTCTTTGGAATTTCGCCATCGACGGTATCGCCAGTTTCAGCGCCATGCCGCTGAAGGTGTGGAGCTATTTCGGCTTTGTGGTGTCCGTTTTGGCTTTTTCCTACGCCGCCTTCCTGATCGTCCGCAACCCTGGTTTTCGGGGTCGATGTCCCCGGCTACGCTTCGCTGATGGTCGTGGTGCTGTTTTTAGGCGGCATTCAACTGATCACGCTGGGCATCATCGGGGAATATCTCGGCCGGGTATACGACGAGGCGAAACGCCGTCCGCTTTATATCGTCAACCGCCTTTACGGGCTGGACCGGGACCAAACGGAGAATGATTGAAGGGGACCTGGCCCGCCGCAAGCAAAGCCCATGGGTCGTGGCGATCTATTTAGCGTTCTTGATGGCGCACGTGGCGCTGAGCTCGCAAAGGGCAACTCAATGGGTGTTTCCCAACAGCACCGACGAAATTCAGCATTTGTCCCTGGCCTATCATCTCAAGGAAAAACCGGCGCTTTTCCCAAAATACGAGGACCTCGGGCTGTTGGCCGCGCCCGACTACAAAGAATGGGGGGGCCAAGGAAATTATCTCGTCCATCCCTCCCTTTATTATCATCTGATCGGCCTTCTGTTGCCAGAAGACGAGACGCAAAGACCCGCTTATTTGAAGGTCCGCTTCGCCAATGTGGTCTTGTCGAGCCTGGCCCTGCTGGCGATCTTTTGGGCCGGCGGAACCTATCTCGGCGATCCGCGCCAGCACTTGATCCTGGCGACGGTGGTGGCGCTTTGTCCGATGATCGGCGGGCTTGGCGGGCAGATCAACAACGACAACCTGGCGCTGCTTGGCGGCGCCTTGGTGTTCGTTGGATTGGCGGGGTTGGTCCGCCGCGGCGCCGGCTTGCCGGCGGCGGCGGCGATGGCGCTAGGTTTCGCCCTTGGCTGCTGGGCGAAGCTGATCGCCGGGGTGTTGCTGGGGGCATGGGTTTTGCTGGTCCACGTCTTCGTCCTGATGCGCCGGGCGCCGGAAAAGAAACCGGGGGCCGTCTACTGGAGCATCCTCGGCGTGGCGCTGGTCATCGGGGCCTTGCCCTACGCCCACAACCTTCTCGTGTATGGATCGCCACTCTATGACACCACTCATTTCTATATTGACGAGGATGCCCCGCGGATGATCGCCCTCGTCGATTACATGGGATGGTTCTTTTACGCCCTGGCCGCCTCGTGGGTGACCAATCAGCCGGCCGACGCCTTGCAAATGGCGACGCTCGTTCTGGTGCTTGTGCTGTCCGTCGCCGGCGCCTGGAAGGGCATCGCCGGAACCTTGCGGGAAGAGGATACAGCAATCTCCATCCTCGCCGCCGGGGCGATCGGGGCGGTCTTGCTCGTCATCCCCATCCATCTTGCCTATGCCTATGGGATGCATTTGGACACGGGCATTCTGGGCGGCCCGGTTTTCCGGTATTATTTACCCATATGGCCCGGCCTGGCGGCGGGAGCGGCGGTCGGCGGCGCGGCATTGGCCAGCCAACGCATGCAACGGATTTTGCCGGCCTCGTTGATCTTGCTCCTTGCCTACAGCGCCATTTTCGCGCCGGCTCTATAGGCGGAGTTCCGCGAAAAGCCGCGCAAGAGCCAAGCAGACGGCGAATATATTCTTTAAAACGAACAGCTTAGCGGTTTTCCTCTGTTCGGATTTTAACTCGTAGGGCACTGTCATGTAGCCCTGTCCTTGGCTCAACAGTTTGACGATCGCTTCGGCCTGAAAGGCGAAGCTGTTGGTCTTGATGTCGATGCCGCGGAGAAGAGCGGTTCTGTGCAGGACCAGTCCGTTGTAATAGGGCAGATCCAGCTTGAACAATCGATTGATCAGGAAGGTAAACGATTTCGAGATGAAACGGCGGGGCCCGGCCCTGACTTCGTCGTTGCATGGCACTGGGATCACCATGTCGGTTTCGCCCAGCTTTTCGAGAACGCGGACGAGTCCGGCGACGGGATGGGCGTCATCGGCGGGCACCCAGAAAAGATATTCCCCCCGCGCTTCATGGATGCCGATCTTGTAGGAGCCGCCCAGGCCTAGATTCCGGCCATTGGAAATGGCCTTGATACGGCGATCGCGAGAGGCGAGTTCGCCGGCGATCAGCGGCGTCGCATCCGTGCTGCCGTCATCGATGATCAGGACCTCGAAGTCCAGATGCAGCGATTCCGCCGCCGATATGGCCGCTTGAACCGAATTGGCAAGATCTTCTTCTTCGTTCAGCGCGGGGATGACGATTGTCAGCGTGACCTGTTCCTGCGATACCTTTTCCTGTCGGTGATTTATCATTGAACACAACTGGATAAGACAATTACTTAATGTCAATTATTGGGCGATTGAAAAGATTTATCGGTTGGCGGATTTGGTTTCGATCATGGCCTTTATGGCTCCTCGGCGGTGCAAGTGGAAGTGCGGAGGTTACGGATGAACCCTGAAACCGGGCAAGCCGGCATTGCAAGGCCAAGGGTTAGCCTTGTCGCGCTCCCGCTCATCAAGGGTGGTCGCCATGAGGGAATTGGCCATAATTCCGCTTACAACGTCGAGGGGCCGCCTTTACAAGCCGAAAGGGGCGGCGGCGAACCCTTACCGGCGCGAAGAGGCGGTCAGAAAAACATGACGGTCCACGGCCGCGGCACCGCGGCGGAGCGGAAAAACATGAAAATCGCCGCCAATCCGATCGCCACGCCGTAGGGAATGCCTTGCTCCTTGGCCAGATGTTGCCGCAGCCATGGCGCCCTGGCGAGAGACGGCAGCCTGTCCGCAAGCCGCCTGAGGCAAAGGACGATCAGCGCCACCGCGCCGCCGAGCAAGGCGACGAGGAGCAGATAAGGCGCAATGTCCGCCCATCCGATCCAAACGCCCGCCGCCGCCAGCAATTTAACGTCGCCGCCGCCGATGAGGCCGCGGGCGAACAAAATCGCCCCGCCGGAGAAAAGGGCCAAACCGGTTCCGTAATGGACGGCGACGGCGAGAAAATCTACTCCCCCCAGGAGGGCGGCGGGAAGAAAGGCGATGACGGCGATGACCGACGGCCAGTTGGGGATTTGAAAATAGCGAAAATCACTGACAACCGCGTAAGCCATAAGCAGGGGAAACGATGCCACAACCGCCCCCTGAGTGATGGTGAGCACGGTTTGCAGGATTTCCACTGGCTGTTGCCGCCCTAGAGCAAATCCAGATTGATTGGAATCGCCAAAGGCGGTCCATCAATCTGGAGAGTTTACTCTAACTTATTGATGTAGAGCGGATCGTTTCAAATTGAACCAATTTGAAACGTGAATCGCCCTCTAATTCATATACTTAGGGGCTTATTCACGTTCTTGATCGTTTCGATCCAGAACGATAAGACCCTAAGGCGAAAGGAGCCGGCGCTCCCTTGCGTCGCCATGTGCGGGATTCAGGTCCGCTACATAGGCACATAGGCACACGAAGGTGCGCGTGATGGGTATTACGGGATATTCCCGCCGCGAAGGTACCATCACGCCGCCAACACCGGCTTTCGCGATTGGACGCCAACAAGGCTCTCAAGGGACCTTGGCACGAAACTAGGGGCCGTTCCCGATAATGAAACGGCCCGCGGCCGAATTCGACCCCGCAAACCCCCTAATGATTAAAACGGGCTAGATGTTGTTGGCGACCTGGTTGAACATGTTACCCAAGTCTGTGCCGACCAAGGTAACGGCGGCGATAATAATCACGGCGATTAGGGCAGCGATCAGCCCGTATTCGATCGCCGTGGCGCCGTCTTCGTTTTTCCAAAGCGGTTTCATAAACCGGGTAATTTTTTTCGGCATTGGTTGGAACTCCTATCTGCTGCCTGTCGGAATGAGCATGTCTCTCCAAGAACCGACTACCGAACACCAAAGACAGCTGACCCTTAATAAGGTTACCTATTCAGTGTGGCGATTACCCCTATAGCGTGACAAAACCAAAACGGGAAGTCAAGGGTAGGACCAAAATGGCTTCCGCCGATATCTTTCCTTGGATCAATGCCAGGGCGAAGATCGCCGGTTATTTAAGCAAGGGAATCAGTGGCCTTCGACAGTGACGGCAAAGGCGCAAAGCCGCTGCATCGTATCGACCGAAACCTTAAAATATCGACCGAAACCTTAAAATAAAGTGAAAGCGGATACGCTTGCGTTGATCCGCGATGGCGCGATTTTTCAGCACCCCCGAGGCAATGACGAATTCGGGTACGAACTCCTCTTGCCGGCAGGCCATCAGGTGGACACCGGAAACCCCGGGGGTTCCCCTGATCTCCTGGATCGATTCGATACAAAGATCGCGCCCTTCCAGTTTCTGGTTTTGGGCTCCTTCAAGGCGGGCAATCACCGGATCCGGGATGTGCGCGTCGGCCGCGAAAGCTTCCTCGCCGAGCCAATCTTGCACTTGCGGGGTTTTCGTCCGGGCATCGAAAAGTCCGGCGTTTAACAAGGATTCAGGAGCGCCGTTTCCCCCATGTCCGGATGGGCGGGCAGGCTGTTCAGCAAGGTCGTTTTGCCGCTGCCGAGAAAACCGGTGATGATGGTAACAGGCGTTGATGTGACGGCTTCGCTCAT
>JAUXMA010000308.1 GCA_030623425.1 Rhodospirillaceae bacterium | reverse complement strand
GGGCGTCGGGAAGCCTTGACGATGCCCCGCATCGCCTGCGGCTCCCCTCCTGCCCGGCGGATCGCCCACGCGATCTCTATGGGTCATTATCAGCGCTCCTTGGTATTATTCGTCCGCCAGTTCGTTGGCCCGCTTGAAGTGGATCAGGGCGGATTCGGAATCGCCGCTCTGCTCGAAGGCAAAGCCCATCGAACGATGCACCTTGGCTTCGCCGGGCCGAAGCTCCAACGCCTTCCCGAAGGCCTCGATCGCCTTTTCGTGTTCGCCGAGATTGTCGTAGGACACGCCGAGACGATAATGCAGATTGAAATTATCGGAGCTTTCCTCGAGCGCCTTTTCCAACAGCGGAGCGGCCTTCTTGTATTCTTCGGCCTGAACATAGATGAGCCCGAGAATGGTGATGGCCCTCACGTCTTTCTTATCCGCCCTGTGGGCTTCTTCCAACAGTGCCACGCCTTCGGCCTTCTTGCCGGTCTTGATATAGGACAGGCCGAGGTAAAGCATGACCTCGGTATCCGTCGGTACGGTCGCGTGCGATCTTGCCAGCAACGGCGCCGCCCGACGATACAGACCGCGTCTTGCCAGGGTGATGGCCCGGTCGCGGAAATAGGCGTAATGCGTTTCTTCGTCGATGGTTAACAGGGATTGAAACCCGGAAACCATTCTGTCGCCCAGTCGCCTGGCAATGATCCCGCTGTACTGCGCGTACAGCCCGGCCTGCGCCATGAAATCCTCTATCCCGGAAGTCACTCTGTTATCCTCCCCAGAAGTCACTTTCTTATCCTCTTCTCATTGCAAAAATATGGTGTGACATGCGATGCAAGGACCCCGGTCCAGATGGGGACTTACGCCTGTGTCTGCCGTAGCCTTGGTGATGGCCGGCGGCGGCAAAACGATAAGGTCGGGGTCGGGCGTGAGCTCGAACCCCGTTCCGATGGTGTGACAAACCGTGCAGGGGCCCCGATACCGGTGTGGACGCCCATCGCCCGGCGCAATCATCGGCGCCGCCTCGACCTGGGCGAACCCAAGGTCGGGTTCGGCCCGAAGCAAAAGCGTCATGCGCGTAGTCGTGAAGCGGCCATTCTGTGTCTGATCCCCTTTTCGAAGCACGGTCAAGGGGACCTGGCTAAGGTTCCGTACCCAGCGCGAACTCTGCTGAAACTCTTCCAGCGTGGTGACGCGATCGTTGTTAACTTGAACGATGATGTCCCCGGCCAAGAATCCGGACTCCGCCGCGTTTAGGGTGACTTCGTCGATCAATATCCCCTTCAACCCCCGCGGAAACTTCAGCTTGCGCCTGAGCTCGCTGGTCAGTCTCATGGTGTCCATTCCCTGCCAGTGGGCCTCGGACAGCGCGATCTTCTTGGGGATGAAATTGCCCGGCGCGGCCGTTTGCGGCGCGGTCCACGGGTTTGCTTGGACGGCGGCCTGCGGGGCCTGCGGAGAAAGCTCGACGGGCTGCGCGACCGGAAGCGCCACCGGGGCGCCCATCGGGGAACGACCGGCGACCGCGCCGCTTTGATGGGCAACGACATCCTTGCGGCCGAACTCGTGGTCGACGAAGCCGATCAGGAACGCCACCCCGATCAGAGCCAGACCAACTGATGATAGGAGAACCTTCGATTTCATATATCCGGGTTTCCCGTCGATCCACCGTTAACTCAAGACCAGCATCTTTGCCGCAACCGCCGTCATGATGATCGTGTAGAACCATTTCAGGAAAATCACCGGCAGCACCCGCATCAGATTGGCGCCGAGGATGCCGCCGAAATAGGCGCCCGGGATCATGATCGCGGCCAGGGTCACCGGGGCCTGCCATTCGATCAACCCGGTCGTAATTCCATGCGTGAAGGCCAGGATGGCCCCGACCAGGGACGCCCAGAACACGATGACGGAGCTGTTGGCGATGGCGGTGCGCAGGTTTTCGGCGCCGAGGAAACGCAGCAGCGGCACCGAGACCACGCCGCCGCTGATGCCCAGGACACCACTGAACAGACCCGAAGGCAGCCCCAGAACGATGTTCCAGAGCTGACGCCGGGCGGCCTGCTGCGCGGCGCCTGCGCTCGTTTCGTCGGCCCCTTCGGCGACGGCTTCGATGGCTTCGTCGACCGCCGGATCGGCATTGATGGCTTCTTCAAGGAAGTCCTCCGCGGCAAGGGCTTGATCGTCGAAATATCCGGTTTTAATCAGGATTTCCTTGGATTCTTCATGGGTGAAGATTTCCTGCAATCCCTTCAACGCGACCAACAGGGCGAACGACCCCAGCATGACGCCGATGGCCTCATCATCCAGATTGTTGCCGAGGAAATAACCGGCGATCACCCCGACAACGGCCCAGGGAGTCAGCCCGCGAACCGTCTTCCATTCGATCAGCCCGGCCAGGTAATTGCGGCGCGCGGCGGCGCCAAAAACGACGATATTCGTCAGGTAGGCCACCGGCCGGATCAGGTGCATGCCATAGCCGAAAAGCACCATCATGCCCGCCACGTGCAGCACGCCGCCGCCCATGGTCATCATGCCGCTGATCAGTCCCGCGGCAAGCCCGAGCAGGGCGATGGCGAAAATGTCCCAGACCTGGAAACCGGCAATGCGGGTGACGCCAAGGTGTTCCGGGTCCATCAGCATTCCCGGCGTGCCGGCGTCCAGCCCCGAGCCGGCGCTCAGGGGCGGGCCGTCGCTCAGGGGCGGGCCGTTCGGGGCGACGACGTTCATTCCCAGGGCCGGGTTATCCTTGCCGACCTGGACCCGCGCCCGCGCC
>JAUXMA010000327.1 GCA_030623425.1 Rhodospirillaceae bacterium | reverse complement strand
TGGCACCACGGCCTGCCTTTGCCGAAGCGAAGCTCCGGCTTCGCGCAGGCAGGCGCGACGCGCTCCTAGCCGGAAGCCTCGCAACGCCGTCGTAGGGGTGCAATTTAGGTGATACAGGCCACTAGTGGTCTCTTTGTCCGCTTGCGGGCCGCGGCGGGCGCCATCCGTTCCGGCCATTCACCAACCATCCGGCATAAGGAATCAGGGGTGATTCAACATGGCGCCGTCGCGGAACAGCTTGTAGATGATGCTGTCGCGCAAGGCGTTGTAGGAGGCGTCGATAATGTTGGTGGAGACGCCGACGGTATCCCAATGCTTGCCCTGGCCGTCGGCGGATTCGATTATCACCCGCGTCACCGCGGCGGTGGCCTCGCCGGGGGTGAGGATGCGCACCTTGTAGTCGACCAGGCGCAGGTCGTCCAGTTGCGGATAAAGCGGCGTCAACACTTTGCGCAGCGCCGCGTCGAGCGCGTTCACCGGGCCGTTGCCCTCGGCCACGGCCATGGCCACCCGGTCGCCGGCCTCGAGCTTGACGGTGGCCTCGGAGAGGGTGATCAGTTGGCCTTTGGCGTTCCAGCGGCGCTCGTCGATGACGCGGAAGCTGGCGCAACGGAAGTAATCGGGAATTTCGCCCAAGGCCCGGCGCGCCAGCAATTCGAAACTGGCCTCGGCGCCGTCGTAAGCGTAGCCGTAGAACTCCCGTTCCTTGACCGTGTCCACCAGTTCGGCCACCTTGGGATCGGCGGCGTCGATATCGAGGCCGATCTCGCGGAACCGCGCCAGGATGTTCGACCTTCCCGACTGGTCGGAAACGACGATGTGGCGATGGTTGCCGACCAACTCGGGGACGACGTGCTCGTAGCAGCGGGGGTCCTTTTCCACCGCCGAGACATGGACGCCGCCTTTATGGGCGAAAGCCGATTCGCCGACGTAAGGGGCGCCGCGGTTGGGGGCCCGGTTCAGGCGTTCGTCCAGGATACGCGAAAGGTGGGTCAGATGGGTCAGATCCCCCGCCTTGATCCCCGTTTCGTAACCCATTTTCAGCATCAACGAGGGAATGAGGGAAACCAAGTTGGCGTTGCCGCATCGCTCGCCCAGGCCGTTGAGCGTCCCTTGTACGTGGCGGACGCCGGCGCGAACGGCGGCCAAACTGTTGGCGACGCCGTTGCCGGTATCGTCGTGGCAGTGTATTCCCAGCCGGTCCCCGGGAATCCGCTCGGCCACATCGCCGACGATTCGTTCGATCTCGTCGGGAAGAGTGCCGCCGTTGGTATCGCAAAGAACGAGCCAGCGGGCGCCTCCCTCGCCGGCGGCGTTCAGGCAGGCGAGTGCGTAATCGGGGTTGGACTTGTAACCGTCGAAGAAATGTTCGGCGTCGAAGATCACTTCCTCGACCCGCTTCAAGGCCAAAGAGACGCTGTCGGCGATCATCGCGACGTTTTCGTCCGCTTCTATGGCCAGCGCCACTTCCACGTGGAAGTCCCAGGTTTTGCCAAACAAACACAAGGTCTGGATGCCGGTGGAAAAAAGGGCGTTGAGGCCGGGATCGTTTGCCGAGCCGCGGCCAGCCCTTCGCGTCATGCCGAAGGCGGTGAGCTTGGCGCTGGCAAGCTTGGGAGGATTGGCGAAAAAGGCATCGTCGGTGGGGTTGGCGCCGGGCCAGCCGCCTTCGATGTAATCGACGCCAAGGCGATCTATTTCATGGGCGATGGCCAGCTTGTCGGCGGCGCTGAAATCGACGCCCTGGGTCTGCGCCCCGTCACGGAGCGTGCAATCGTAGAGATAGACGCGCTTGCCGCCGATGACAGTCTCGTTCACGTTGATGCCGCTCCTGGAAAAGGGCATTTTTCTTATCAAGGATGTAGCCACTTTTCCAAGGCGACACCAGGGTTTTGACAACGGCGCTGAATACTTTAGGCTGTCAGATCAAGTCGTGCCGTTGCCGGCCAAAGGTGTGGACCGTTGTGGCTGTTGGCGTTGGCAATCCCTGTTCCGGCCCCTTAAATCCAGGAAAGAGACTTGGGCGCATGGACCCAGAATCGGTGAAACAACAACTCGAGCGGGAGGGCTATGGGCGCATTTTCGTTTGGACGGATGCGCCGGGCGCTCATTATCCCGATCACACACACCCTGGCGAGACCGCCCATATCGTCCTCGCCGGCGAAATCGCCGTTACCTCCGCCGAGGGCACCCAAACCTATAAAATCGGCGGCCGTTTCGACGTTCCCGCCGGGGCCGTCCATTCGGCGGCCGTCGGCCCCAAGGGCTGTACC
Source organism: Rhodospirillaceae bacterium (assembly GCA_030623425.1). GTDB lineage: Bacteria > Pseudomonadota > Alphaproteobacteria > Rhodospirillales > 2-02-FULL-58-16. The sequence continues at coordinate 283 of JAUXMA010000327.1, read as the reverse complement.
TACGTCGTCGGCGAGAAATGAACCTTGCCCCCCGTAGCCTTACATGAAGGTGCGGCCGGCATCGCCATCGATCGCTATCGCGGCCGAAACCATCCCCGGCGGCGTTGTGGGGGGGTAAAGAAGCGGACATTCAGTGGATTATGTGTTTCCGTGGCGGTACACGCAAGAGAAGGCAAATTCGTACCGCTGTCATGGCGTATTTAGGCTCGATTCGCCAAGTCGGGGCGCGCGCCGCCCCTACTCGACGATCGGCTGCGACAGTATCGACAAGCTGATCATCGTG
>JAUXMA010000326.1 GCA_030623425.1 Rhodospirillaceae bacterium | reverse complement strand
TTGCCCGCCCGAGGTTGTCCGGAGCGGTCGCGGCTGGGATTGACGCCGTCGGGGCGACTTTGCATGCGGCCAATGATAGGCTAGTTTGTCGCCAACCGCGTCAACTTGAACGGTTCCGATTGGGAGGGTTTCATGGCTCATTCGGCTGAGCGGGCCGGCAAGCGCAAGGGCGCGTTTTGGTGCCTCCGCGCCGTTGCTGCCGCCGCCCTGGCGATGGCGGTGAATGCCTGTGCGCTGCCGCAACAAGGCGAGCCAAGGGCCGGTGCCGTTTCCGGCCCGGTGTCGAAATGGCCGTCGGAGCCGGCTCATGGCAACCGTCACATGATCGCCGCCGCTCATCCGCTTGCCGCCAGGGCGGGACGGGAAATCCTGCGTTCGGGCGGCAGCGCCGTCGACGCCGCCATCGCCGCGCAGATGGTATTGACCCTGGTTGAACCGCAGTCGTCGGGCATCGGCGGCGGTGGGTTCATGTTGCATTATGCCGCCGAAAGCGGCGAGGTCAGCGTTTACGACGGCCGCGAAACGGCTCCGAAAGCAGCCAACCCCTACATGTTCCTGGATGGCCGCGGCGAACCCAGGGCTTTCGCCGACGTGGCGCCGGGAGGAATCTCCGTTGCCGTTCCCGGCCTCCTCCGGCTCCTCGAAATGGCCCACAAGGAGCACGGCCGTCTACCCTGGGCGAAACTGTTCGAGCCGGCCATCGAACTTGCCGAGAAGGGTTTCGCCGTCTCGCCGCGCTTGCACAAGTCGGTTGCCGGCGACAAACATCTCAAATCCTTCGCCCCGACCGCCGCCTATTTTTTCACCTCCGGCGGGAAGCCGAAAGCGGCGGGAACGGTCCTCGTCAACAAACCCCTGGCCGAAGCCTTGCGCCGCATCGCCGAGCACGGGGCCGATGCCTTCTACCACGGCCCAATCGCCAAGGACATCGTCAAGGCCGTCAACGGCGCCAAGCGCAACCCAGGCGGCATGACCGTCGACGACCTGGCGAGCTATGAAGCGAAAAAACGCGAAGCGGTGTGCCTGTTCTACCGGGTCTGGCTGGCTTGCGGCGCGCCGCCGCCTTCGGCGGGCGGCATCGCCACTTTGCAGATTCTCGGCATCCTGCAGCGGTACGACCTGGCGGCGATGGAGCCTGGCTCGACGGAAGCCGTCCATCTGATCGCCGAGGCCAGCCGTCTCGCCTTCGCCGACCGCGACACTTACATCGCCGATCCCGATTTCGTGCCGGTGCCGACCGCCGGGATGCTTGATCCCGGATACCTGGGATTGCGCGCCAAGGAAATTTCCCTTACCGAAAGCCTGGGCGTCGCCGCGCCGGGAATGCCGGCCGTCGGCGCCGATCTCGGACCCGCCCCCGATGGCGCCGCCCATGGCCTCTCGACCACCCATGTAAGCGTCATCGACGCCGACGGCAACGCCGTCTCCATGACCACCAGCATCGAGACCGTTTTCGGCTCGCGGCTGATGGTCCGCGGTTTCCTGCTCAACAACCAGATGACCGACTTTTCGTTCCTTCCCAACAAGGACGGCGCGCCGGTTGTCAACCGCATCGCCGCCGGCAAGCGGCCGCTGAGTTCCATGGCGCCGACTTTGGTGCTGGACGGCCAAGGGCGGATGGTGATGGCGGTGGGTTCGCCCGGCGGATCGTGGATCATCGGTTACGTCGCCAAGACCATCGTCGCGGTGCTGGATTGGAAATTGAACATCCAGGAAGCGATCAACCTTGCCAATTTCAGCAATCGCAACGGGGTGACGGAGCTGGAACGGAACACCCCGCTCGTCGCCTTGAAAGCGGCGCTGGAGAAGCTTGGCCACGAAATCAGGATCGAACCCTTGATCAGCGGCCTGCACGGCATCGTGGTCACCGGCGAAGGGCTGACGGGAGGAGCGGATCCGCGCCGCCAAGGCGTGGCGTTTGGAGACTGAGCGGCGCGCCGCTCGACGAAAGTCCGCGCGGCGGCTATCTGGCCTCGTTCAATGCCCAGCCGTAAACGTCGCCGGCGATGCCGATGATGCCCCGGAGACGCGCTTTCAGGTCCGCTTCGGCGTAGCACCGGAGATGGTCGAGGACGCCTTCCACGCCGCCGCCGAAATCGGCCACGTACCAGTCGTAGATGCCGGATACGATGAGTCGGCCGTGCGCCGCGCCGGTGATTGACATAGGCCCGTGCCGCGGCGCTCGGCAGATCGCGCCAACGGTTAAGGCCATGGCGGGTGAGAATCCGTCCGACGGTGGCGCGAGAGACGCCGGTCTCGACGGCGATCCGACTGTAGATGCGCCGCTCCCGGCGAAGGGCGATGACCTTCGCCTCGACGTCGCCCGGCGTTCTTGCGGGGCCGGCGTTCGGCCTGGACGAACGGTCCCGCGGTCCGGCAAGGTCCTCCATGCGGTAGCGCCGCCGCCACTTATAGACGGTGCTGGCGGCTGATGCCCATGGCCGCGGCCACGTCCATGGGGCGCTCTCCCCGTTCCAAGCGAGAAATCAAAATCTCTCGACCGCGCGGCGTCAATCCGGCATTCTTATGAACGTTCATTCGGTCCTCCTTCGTGAG
>JAUXMA010000328.1 GCA_030623425.1 Rhodospirillaceae bacterium | reverse complement strand
CTCACCTTTGGGCTCAAAACTATGACCGGCAGCTCACCGACATTTTCGAGCTTCAGGATGACATAACGCAAAGCGTAACGGCGGCGATCGAACCTCAGCTGATGGCGGCCGAGGGCTTGCGTACCCAGAAACGATCGCCCGAGGATCTGAGCGCTTGGCAATTGGTCATGCGCGGTTTGACACATCTTGGGCGGATGAACAAAAATGAAAGCATGGCAGCGATAGAATTGCTGCGGAGCGCAGTCCGGCAATACCCGGATTACGGACCGGCGCACAGCCTTTTGGCGTTCGTGCTGCTGGTTTCCCAACACGTGGGTTGGACAACGGGTGGCACCGGTTATCAATTCTCGGACGACCTGAAGCGTGAGGCGGCCACGCTGGCCCGTCGAGCGCTTCAACTCGATTACGACGATCCGTGGGCCCATTATGCGTTGGGCAACTATTATTTCACCGAGCGACGTACCGAAGAGGCCGTGCTTGAGTACCTGAAGGCTATCGATCTCAATCCCAATTTTGCGATCGCCTATGGCTCTCTCGGTCGGTCGCTGGTTTTCGACGGCCAATCCGAGGATGCGGTCAACTACTTCCAAAAAGCGTTGCGGATGAGCCCCCATGACCCCCTGATCGCCATTTTCTATTCCGGCATGGGAACGGCTCATTACTATGCCCATAGATACGATAAAGCCATCGAGTGGAGTCGGAAATCGATAAGAGAACGTCCAGGTTACACTGCGGCGCACCGGATTCTTTGTGCAAGCCTGGCGATGGCGGGAAGGACGGAAGATACCGAGGCCGCGGCGGCAACGCTCCGACAGCTTCAGCCTAATATTTCCATCGCCTGGATAGAGCAGCACGTCCCCTACACCCCGCGAGCCATGCCGCATTTCCTCGACGGCATGCGCAAGGCCGGTTTCAAGTAGAGGCAGGCCGCACCGCCGGCTTGCCGCGGCCGGCGATCCGTCCCAGCCTTGTTGGAAATGGAGACTGCAGAGGACCGTTGACGGGGCTTCCCTGATCGGCGACCGTCGCCGCCATTGGGAAAGGGGACCGACATGACCACCGACACCATCGCCGTCCTCATGCCCGGCGACATGGGCCACGCCGTCGGAAAGGCGCTGGCCGACGCCGGATATGACGTCGTGACCTGCCTCTCCGGACGCAGCGAACGCACCCGTGCGCTGGCCGAAGCCGGAGGGTTGCGGGACCTCGACAGCCTTGATGCCGTGGCTACCGAAGCCTCCCTGGTGCTTTCCATCCTGCCGCCGGCATCGGCAATGGGACTGGCCCGGGACATGGCGGCGGCGATGGAACGAAGCGGCGCCCGGCCCGTCTATGTGGACTGCAACGCCATATCGCCGGGAACGGCCCGGGACATCGCCAATGTGATCGAGGCCGTCGGCGCGCCATTCATCGACGCCGGGATCATCGGCACCAAGCCGGGCATCGGACCCGGCCCCCGGTTTTATGTCTCCGGCGCCGATACGGCGCCAATGCAAGCCCTGGATGGAAAGGGGTTTCAGGTCTTGGGCCTGGGACCGGAACCGGGCCGGGCCTCGGCCATTAAAATGTGCTACGCCGGCTTGACCAAGGGCACCTGGACGCTGCACACGGCGGTGCTTTTGGCTGCCGAGGCGCAAGGGCTGACGGCGGAACTCCGGGCTGAATTCGAATACAGCCAGGGACAGGCGTTGGCGCAGATGGAAGCCCGCGTTCCCCGTCTGCCCGCCGATTCGGGGCGCTGGATCGGCGAGATGGAGGAAATCGCCAAAACCTTCGCCGACGCCGGGGTGACGCCGGGGTTCCACGAGGGCGCGGCGGAAATTTTCAGGCTGTTGTCACAAACGCCGTTCGCTTCCGAGACCGGGGAAACCATCGACGAGTCGAGGACGTTGGAGGAAACCCTTCGGGAGGCGGCGAAGCTTATACCCAAAAAGGACGCCAAATCCGGCTCCTGACGGCGGCCGGGCGCAGTCCATCAAGCGGTTTTAGAGTTCAGTTTCAGGCGATTTGGGAGCGCCCGGAACGTCATCCGGCGGGTCGATGAATTTGGGCGGGTTTTCGCGGCGGTCCTTGCCTCCAAAGGTGACATTCTTGCTGCGCCGGCGGTCGGGGCCGGCGAATTTCGGTTAATGCTGCTCTGCACGGTTTAGGTGGCGCGGTCATTGGCTCGGTCATTGGTGCGGCGGATGGGGCGTATCACGGCGCTATAGCTGGTGATGCACCAGAGGGGGCATTCATCGGTGCTATTGCTGGTAGCGTCGTGGGTGTCTTCGTCGGCGCTTACAAGCCGATCAAAGAACAAGAGCAGAGCGTTCGGCAGTGTTTGAGCGAAAAGGGATATGTATTGGGTTCGTAGCACAACGCTATTCTAAAGGGGGAGACCATTTGGCGAATGTCCGCTTATGGCTAGAAGCGGACATTCACCCACACAGTGATTTACGTCCGCTTTACCCCCGAAAGCAGACATCGAGAGACGCGCCCATTTAAGCGGGCCTGGGGCGCCTCCCTCGGCGGCGGGG
>JAUXMA010000180.1 GCA_030623425.1 Rhodospirillaceae bacterium | reverse complement strand
GCCCACCCTAGGAAGGAAAAATGGCTGCGTCGCGAGCACCACCAGCACCAGCGCAACGACGGTTCCCGCCCTTTCCAGCATCACCCCGTTGACCGCCCCGCGAAGGCCAATGCCGGCGCGGTAGGCTTTGTAAATGCGCACCGCGTCGCCGCCCACCGATGACGGCAGGGTCTGGTTGAAAAACACGCCAATGTAAAAAATCTTCAGGGCATCGACAAAGGACAGGAAGGCTTCGATGGCGGCGAGGGCCGCCCGCCATCGGAAGACGCAAATGATCAGTTGAAAAAGAAAGATCAGGATCGCCAACAACAACATCCCGGGGGCGGCATCGGTGATTCGCTCCTTGGCCGCGCCGATGTCGATGTTGGAGAGCAGAAACCAGATCAGAAACCCCGAAACCAGAAACTTGCAAGCCAGGGCCAGCCATTTCTTGTTCATTTCAACGCCGCTCAGTTCCACCGACGCGTGGCTCTTAGCACAAAACCGCGCCCGGCGCAGGTGGGAACCGCTTACGCCCTCGCCGGCCGTTCGACGGACGGACTCAGCCGCACCGGCAACCGTCTCGCCCCCCAATCGCCCGGCCGGCCGTCGAAAATCCCCGCGCAAGCGGCGCCGCAACTGGTGCATTTGCCGTCGTCCGTCAAGTTCCAGGTCGACAGCACGTACCAGTCGCGGCCGATCAGTATCGAGCCGCAGTCATGACAATAGGTGCTTTCGCCCACGAAGTCGTGGACGTTGCCCGTATAGGCGTAGCGCAGCCCGTTTTGCATGGCGATGGCGCGCGCCCGGCTCAACGTCGATAAAGGGGTTCTGGGTAGGTCCAGCATCTTCCAGTCGGGATGGAAAGCGGAAAAGTGCATGGGAACGTCGGGGCCCAGGGCATCGACGACCCATTGGGTCATTTCCTCCAGTTCGGCTGGCGAGTCGTTCTCGCCGGGAATCAACAGCGTCGTGATCTCGAACCAGACGTCGGTTTCATGTTTGAGATACTTGAGCGTCTCCAGGATCGGCTCGAGATGGCCGCTGCAAAGCCGCTGGTAGAAATCCTCGGTGAAACACTTGAGATCGACATTGGCGGCATCCATGTGACGGAAAAACTCGACCCGCGGTTCATCGCAGATGTAGCCGGCGGTCACCGCCACCGTCTGGATGCCCCGCTCGTGGCAGGCTTGGGCGACGTCGACGGCATACTCGAGAAAAATGACCGGATCGTTATAGGTAAAGGCGACGCTTCTGCTGCCGGTTTGGTGGGCCGCGTCGGCGATCATCGCCGGCGTCGCCTTATCGGTCAGGCGGTGGAACTCACGGGCCTTGCTGATGTCCCAGTTCTGGCAGAACTTGCAAGTCAAGTTGCAGCCCGCCGTGCCGAAGGAGAGCACCGGCGTCCCGGGCAGGAAATGATTGAGCGGTTTCTTCTCGATGGGATCGACGCAAAAACCGCTGGAACGCCCGTAGGTGGTCAAAACCACCTGCTCGTCCCGGCGGGCGCGGACGAAGCAGAGCCCCCGCTGCCCCTCGCGCAGCTTGCACAAGCGCGGGCAGAGGTCGCACTGCACCCGGCCATCGTCAAGGAGGTGCCAATATCGGCCGGGATGGGCATCGGCGAAGGTCTCGGATGATGGTTTTGCTTGCATTGCCGCCGTTCGCTGCCGGGAAGGTGTTGGTCTTTTTATAAACTTGATGATTAAGTGGGCGCCACCGCCGGTAACGTCAATCCTGGTGTCATTTCTACCACCTCCCTTTACAGACCCGAAATCCGGGATTACTTAATTAAATTAGGGCGGTTTCCAAAGGAGGCATCCATGACCTCGGTCAGGCACCCCGCCGTGGCCGGCGCGTTCTACCCCGGTGACGCCAAGGAACTGGACGCAACGGTGCGCTCCTACTTGGCGCGGGCCGGCGAACCGACGGGCCCGGCGCCGAAGGCCGTCATCGCCCCGCATGCCGGTTATATCTATTCCGGTCAGGTAGCGGCGAGCGCTTACGCCAGGCTCAAACCCGCCCGCCAGAGCATTCGCCGGGTGGTTCTCTTGGGCCCCTGTCACCGCTTGCCGGTGCGGGGGCTGGCGCTCAGCGGCGCCAGCGCCTTTTTAACGCCCTTGGGCGAGGTGCCCGTGGATTCGGAAGCCGGCGGCGCCATCCTCGACCTTCCCCAGGTCGAGGTCTTCGACGACAGCCATGCCAAGGAACACAGCCTGGAGGTGCAGCTGCCTTTCCTGCAAGTGGTCTTGGAGGGCTTTACCCTTGTCCCGCTGATCGTCGGCCAGACCAAGGGCGCAAAGGTGGCCGAGGTGATCGAGCGCCTTTGGGGCGGGCCGGAAACCCTGATCGTCATCAGTTCCGACCTCAGCCATTATCTCGATTACGACAGTGCCCGCCGCCTGGACGGTGTCACCTGCCGGGCGATAGAGAACCTCTACCCCGACGGTATCGTCCAGGACCAAGCCTGCGGGCGCGTTCCCGTTTGGGGACTGTTGATGTTGGCCAAGCGCCGCGGTCTCAAGGTCGATACCCTGGACGTGCGCAATTCCGGCGACACCGCCGGATCGCGGGAACGGGTGGTCGGTTACGGCTCGTGGATTTTCCTGGAGGCCGATGACGATGCCAGTGAACGGGACGGCGAGGAAGCGTTCACCAAGGAAACGCGCCGGCTGCTGGCGGACCACGGCCCGACCCTGCTGCACCTTGCCGCCGCCTCCATCGAGCACGGCTTGGCTTTTGGCAAGCCGCGGCCGGTCAACGCCGCCGAATACCCGGCCGACATCGGCCGTCAAGGCGCCTGCTTCGTTACCCTCAAACGGGACGGCAAGCTTCGCGGCTGTATCGGCTCGACCGAGCCCCACCGGCCGTTGGTGGTCGACGTTGCCAAGAATGCCTTCTCCTCCGCCTTCAAGGACAGTCGCTTCAAACCATTGACGGACCGGGAACTGCAAGGACTTGCCCTATCCATATCGGTGTTAAGCGACTCCCAGCCCATGACTTTCACCGACGAGGCGGACTTGCTCGCCCAACTCCGCCCCGGCGCCGACGGTTTGATCATCGAGGATCAGGAACACCGCGCTCTCTTTTTGCCGTCCGTCTGGGAGCTTCTTCCCGAGCCCGGCAAATTCATGGCTAACCTCAAGGCCAAGGCCGGGATGGCGGCCAACCACTGGTCCGGCGGCTTCAAGGCTTGGCGTTTCGCCGCCGAGGAATTCTCGACGGACGATCTGGCCGACGGGGCGACCGTCTGGAGCCAGCGGCGGTAATTCCGCCATGAAAGGCGCGGAAGGGCGATAGAGGGTTGGCCGGGGGCCCCGTCCCGCCTATGATACAGGCCACTATGGGTGCTTCAAGCAATCGCGGAGGTGCGCCTTGACCCTCAACATCGGCCTCGGCCTGGTGAGACAAGTCGTTGAGCTTGCCAGACACGCGGGCGAGGAAATCATGAAGGTCTACAACACCGACTTCACCGTCGAGACCAAGGCCGACAACTCGCCGGTGACGCAAGCCGACCGCATCGCCGAGACCCTGATCACCGAAACCATCAAAACAGAAATTACCGCCCAGTTTCCCGTTGTTGGCGAGGAAGCCTTCGCCGCCGGCGAGGTTCCCGATGTTACCGGCACCCCTTTCTGGCTGGTCGACGCCCTCGACGGCACCAAGGAGTTCGTCAAGCGGGGCAGCGAGTTCACCGTCAACATCGCCCTGATCGACATCGGCAAACCGATGCTGGGAGTAGTCCACGCCCCCGCCATCACCGCCACCTATTGGGGCAGTTGCAACGGCACTTTCGCCGAAACCGACGGCGCCCAACCCCGTCGGATCACCTGCCGCCGGCGCCCCGGCGATGGATTGGTGGCCATCGTCAGCCGCTCGCACCGCACACCAGAGGTGGACGAATACCTGGCCCAATTCCCCATAAAAAAGGAAATCAGCTCCGGCAGTTCCATGAAATTCTGCCAAGTGGCCGCCGGCCGGGCCGACATTTACCCGAGGATGGGCAGGACCATGGAATGGGATACCGCCGCCGGCCACGCGGTGCTGATTTACGCCGGCGGGCACGTCAAGGACCTGAACGGCAATACCCTCAAATACGGCAAGCGAGGTTTCGAAAACCCTTCTTTCGTCGCCATGGGAACGGACAGCCTGGCGAGCAGCCGCTTGACCTCGCCGCATGATTGAGTTTTCATCATCAGACGCAAATCTGATCTAAAAAGTAGTATTGTCCGAAGGATGCCTTTCGTCCAAGCAGGTCGGATAACAGTCGGTATGCTAGCGGTCTGACGGACGGGGAGTGGGGTTGTCGTAAGCGGAAGGGGAGTGGGGTTGTCGTAGGCGGAAGGGGAGTATGCGATGTCAATGATGCAAAAAGTAATCATAGCAACAATATTAATTTGGTTTG